>JBGPSX010000258.1:0-6101 GCA_041490325.1 Bryobacteraceae bacterium
CATGCGCCACGAATACGACGTCTTCGTCTGCACCACCATCGCCGAGAACGGGCTCGATATTCCGCTCGCCAATACCATGCTCATCGAGCATGCCGAACGCTACGGGCTCTCGGAGCTGTATCAACTGCGCGGCCGTGTGGGCCGGTCCAACAGGCGGGCGTATGCGTACCTGCTGGTCCCCGCCGACACCGAGCTGAGCGAGATCGCCCGCAAGCGCCTGGCCGCGCTCAAAGAGTTCAGCGATCTGGGCGCGGGCTTCAAGATCGCAGCCCTGGATCTCGAGCTGCGCGGCGCCGGCAACATTCTGGGCGGCGAACAGCATGGCCACATCGGATCGGTCGGCTTCGACATGTATGTTCGTCTGCTCGAAGAAACCGTGCATGAGCTGAAGGGCGAGGTGGTGCCGCTCGAAGTACACTCGACCCTGAACCTCGGTCTCGACATTCGCATTCCGTCCGAATACATCTCCGACGAACACCAACGTCTGCGCGCCTATAAACGGATCGCCGACGCCACCAGCGGCGACGAAGTCCTGGCGGAAATGGAAGACCGCTATGGTCCCGCGCCCGAGGCTGTTCGGCAACTGCTGAAGTTTTCCGTTCTAAAAAGCCAAGCCCAGCGGCTCGGAATCGAGGCCATCGACCGCCGCGCCGGCGCACTCAACGTGAAGTTCCACAAAGAAGCCCGCATCGATCCGACGCGCCTCATGAACCTGATCAAGACCGTGGAGGGCGCGCAATTCACGCCAGCCGGCATTTTGCGGCTCCCCATTGAGGCCGCCAGCGGACCAAGAGTTCTCGAACTGCTCCAATCCCACTTCTCCCAACTAGAAGCGTAGCCGTGGCGCACGCACTCCTGCGTGCCGCGTTCACACTCGTGTGAACGCCTTGGCGGTTTCGCTCACGAGGCGCTGATACAATCAACTGTGCGTTCGCCCATCCCCGCCCGCTGGGTCGCCATCACCATCTTCGTTTTCTCCGCGGTCCTGAATTATCTGGACCGCCAAGTGCTCGCCACCATGGTCGACATCTGGCGCACGCGGCCCGATTTCCCCTTCACCTACGACGATTACGGAAAGCTGCTCACGGTTTTTTCGATCGCCTACGCGCTGAGCGCCCTCTTCATCGGCTGGTTCATCGATCGTGTCGGCCTCAATCGCGGCGCCACAATCTCAGTTGCGGTCTGGGCAATCGCGAGCATCGGGACTGGGATGTCTAACAGCGTGGACCAACTGCTGTTCTGGCGCGCGCTGCTGGGCGTCGCTGAGGCGAGTGGCGTATCCGCGGTCGGTAAAGCGGTGGGCCTCTATCTTCTTCCCAAGGAACGCGCCGTCGGATCGGCCATGGGCCAGCTCGGTTTGAGTCTCGGCGCCGGCCTTGCCCCGCGCTTCGCCGTTTTCTTCTCCTATGAGCACAGTTGGCGCTGGGCCTTCTTCGCGGCCGCCATCCTGAGCTTCGCCTGGATTCCGGTTTGGATCATTACTTCTCGCATAATTCGCCCCACCGTTGCGCCCTCCACAGAAAAGGCCAAGCACGCGTTCGGCTTACTCGCCGATCCGAAGCTGTGGGCCCTGATCATCGCCAACTTCCTGAGCATGACGATCTACAGTCTTTGGACCAACTGGCCGCCGACATACCTGATTAAGGTGCACCATCTCACTCCCACGCAAGCCGCCAACTACACCTGGTTCGTTCCCCTCTGCGGATATTTAGGAGCGTTGATGGGCGGCAGCATGTCGTGGCGTTTTATCCGGCAAGGAATGACGCCAGTGGGATCGCGCAAGCGCGTTTGCCTGATCGCGGCAGTTCTTCTGATCGGGACAGTCGGGATCCCCTTTCTGCCGACCCCGCTGCTCGCCACTCTGGGAATGTCGGTGAGCTTTTTCCTGATCGCCGCTTGGAGCGCCAACCACTACACGCTGCCAATCGACATCTATGGTCACGAGCGCGCAGCCTTCGGCGTCGGCAGTTTGATTTTTGCTTATGGCGCGATGCAGTCCGTCATCTCCAGGCCGCTAGCACAAGTGATCCAGGAGCACGGCTTCAAGCCAGTCTGCTTCACCGTGGCGCTGCTGCCGATTCTGGCCTACCTGCTGGTACATTTCCTCATCCCCGATAACTCGGATGGAAGCTTGGGAGCAGGATCGGATTTGATGCCCGGCGGAAGCTTGGGGGCAGGATCGGATTTGATGCCCGGCGGAAGATTGGGGACAGGATCGGATTTGATGCCCGGCGGAAGCTTGGGGGCAGGATCGGATTTGATGCCCGGCGGAAGATTGGGGGCAGGATCGGATTTGATGCCCGGCGGAAGCTTGGGGGCAGGATCGGATTTCCGCCGCACGAAATCCCAGGTCTGAAGAAGTTCCAAGGCGGAAACTCCGTGCCTGTACCCAATCTTGACAGACCTCTAACCCTCGCCACTGGCTGCCAGTCACATCTAGTACTATAACCAAATCGCATTGATAGTACAGGGTTTTTCCACTAAACAGTACAGAATAACCTTAGATTCGTAACCTTTGAGCCTTACAATCAATCTAAACCAGTAAGAAGGCACGCTATCGGCGAAGCCGCCGCCTGCTCCGGCCTGTGGTTGAGGAAGAGAGCCCCATGAAAGTTCATTGCCCATACAGATGCGACTATTGCCTGAACCTGAAAGGCGAAACCAACCATTGGTGGCTCCGTCCGCGCGAGTCCCCACAGTTCATACTGTCGCGTTGGGACGCCACGCTCGCGGACGCCGACGGCTATGAGCACATCTGTTCGGAATCCTGCGCGATAAAGGCGCTATCGAAGTGGATGGCGCAAGTGGGCGCGAACCTATCCGCGCATGCCGCGGTGGCGGCGCAGGACGCACGCTATCGGACTCAATAGAATCGGTCCATCTCTCAATAGAACCGTCCGAGCCATTCCGCCACAATCGCCGGTTTCTCAGCCCCGTCCACTTCCACCGTCACCAGCCACGTCACTTCGTTGTCGGTCACCTTTTGCGCCGTGAAGCGCGCCCGAATGCGCGATCCCGCGGGAACGGGCGAGACGAAGCGCAAGCGATTAAATCCGTAATTGATGCGCATCTTGAAATCGCCGCGGACTTCCACCGCTTGCCGCGATAACTGGCTCAGCAGCGACACCGTCAGGAATCCGTGCGCGATGGTGGACCCGAATGGCGTTTCGCGCTTGGCTCGTTCCACGTCGACGTGGATCCATTGGTCATCGCCAGTCAACTCGGCAAAACGGTTGATCATGTCCTGCGTCACCGTCAGCCAGCCACTCACGCCGACCTCCTGGCCGGTTAGCGACTTTAATTCTTCGATTCCGTTAACGACTCGCGGATTTGGCATGCTCCACCATTGGTAAATCGGCGTCGGCGCTTTTCCAGGCTGCCAGAAACTCGCCGTACGCTCGCGCTGCGGACTTCTTATCGCCGGCCAGCTCGTAGGATTGGGCGATCCCGTACAACGCGTGACCACTCGCCGGCCGCGTGATCATTTCGTCTTGAAACGCTTTTCGCGCCAGCTCCCACTTCCCTGCCCTGATATATGCGTAGCCGAGACCCTCCAGCTCCGGCCGTCCATACTGCGGCGGCTCGCCGTAGCCGACGTCTTTCTCTTTGTCCACTGCTTTTTCGAAAAGCGCGATGGCCTCGTCGTGTTTTCCTTGGGCGCTTTTCAGATTGCCTCGGAGATCGAGCGACAACAACTCCAGCAAGCGCAGCACCTGATCCGGTTTGTTGTTCTCTTCGTCGGACGAAGTCTCAGCGTGCAGCCTCCAGGAAATAGCATCCAGGGCGTCAGAGTAATGCGTTGCCGCCTCCGAGTCTTTTCTCGTCAGAGCGAGCATGCCTTTCGCATAGGCCAGCACTCCGTCGCGATATCCGACGGCCGTCGTCCCCGCGGCGTCGGCATCCATTCCGAGCGCGATGGGATGATCCACCACGGCTTGCCAGTTCCCATATCGAATATTCAGCCGCGCCGTGGAACCGCCGACTGTCACGACATGCACTGGCGATCCCTTCGCGAGAAACGGACTTGCTGGCAAGTTTTCCAGGCGCGCAGCCATGTCGAGCGCTTCGCGAAAGCGGCCCGACTCGGCGTCGCTCGCGATTAGATAACTCAAATTATGGGCGTAGTTCCAGTCGTCCAACGATCCGACTTTCTCGCGCTGCATGTAATTCTCGTCGACCTTCATCGAATCCAGGAACGATTGCCGCGCGCGATCGTATTCGCCCAGCCGGTAGAAAATGTGCCCCGGCATATGCACCATGTGCCCGGACCCAGGCGCCAGTTTACTCAGCGCCTCAGCATTCACGCGCGCGTCGTGCGGATGCGTGCTGGCCTCGAGCAAATGAATCCGGTAGTGATGCGCGGCGGCCGTGTTGGGATGCGCGGCCAGCACGCTGTCCACCAGCATCACGCCATAGATAGTGTTGTCGCGCGGCTTGCCGTCTTTCTTTCCGTACCCCGAGCCCGAGTGAATCCCAAGAAACAGCCGGGCATCCATGTCCGCCGGATATTTATCGATGAGCGCTTCTATTTCCTTACGGTAATTCGCTGCGCCATCGTCTTCGTCCTGCTCAGCCTGCTGTGCGCGGATGTAATATTGCTCGTGATCGGAGGCCTTCTCGGCCAGCGATTTTGCTTTCTCCAGTGCCGACGTCTTGGTGTCCTTCATCGCCTTGTAGTCGCCGACTGCCTGCACGATGCCCCAATAAGCCATGGCGGCATCCGGATCGAGTCGCGCGGCTTCCTTGAACGCGCGATAGGCCTCGAAATCCCAGAAGCAGTGCAGCAGGTTCAACCCTTGGTCGAAAAACGCCTGAGCTTTTTCCGACTTGGTGGTGATTTGCAAATGACTGTCGCCAATCCCGGAGATCCGCGCAGGCGGCCCCATCTCGGTCATTTTGTAATCGCGCGCGTCATGCGCTTTGTGGCACACTTGCCCGGCTAAAGCGGTAGCCGTTACCAAGCCGAGGAATACTCGCATCATCTCTTGTACCCAATCTTCCTCAACAAACCATGCCGCCACTCGACATCCGAAGGCCCTTCGACGCCTTTAGGCGACGACCCATCAATCACACCGAGCACTCCTCGCCCCTGCTCAGTCTGCGCCACGATGACCTCTACGGGGTTCGCAGTAGCACAAAAAATGCTACAAACCTCCGGCGTCTCAAGAATTCGATTCTTGACGTTGACCGGAAATCCCCCACGCAGCGCGACCACAAACAAATGCCCCGCCCCAACCGCCGTGGCGTTTCTCGTTGCGACAGCCTTCAACTCCTCATCATTCCCATCCACCCGAGTAAGACAATCCCCCGAAGCCTCGTTAAACGCAATACCAAACTTCATCTGAGGCACAGTATTCACGATGGCCTCGTAGATATCCTCAACCGTCTTGATGAAATGACTCTGCCCAACAATAACGTTCCCGTCCACTGGAATCTCAAGCCTTACGCTAACCAGTTCCATAGGTCTATTATCCGACGTGGCGCACGCACTCCTGCGTGCCGCGTTCACACTCATGTGAACGCGAACTAGAATCCTCAAAACTTGAGATCACAAATTGCAACCTCAAGTCCGCACAAGGGGGGCAGGATCGAATTTCGCCGCCTTTGCGAAACTTCGTGCCTGTACCCCTTGTGCCCAACCGAATCACCCGACTTGAAATGGTTGGTAAAAAACGCCAGAGCGATCAACCGCCGCCAATCCGCTCAAGCAACTTCTTGACCGCCTCAGTCTCCCGTGGCATTTTCATTTCCGCAAAGATCGCAAGCGCCGCCTCAGCCCGCGACCGCGCCTCATCGACATCACCGCGCTCATGGGCCAACGATGCCATGTTCGCGTAGCAGGTGGCGAGACTTTGCCGATTACCCAGTTCCTCGCAGATCGCCTCCTCTTTCTTGTGCAGCGCCAGCGCCTCCTCCAGCCGCCCCCAATCCTTCAGGATCAACGCCTGATTCCCGTAACAAGCCTGCAACCCATCGCGATTGCCCAGTTCCTCGCAGATCGCCTCCTGTTTCTTCAGCAACGCCAGCGCCTCCTCCAGCCGCCCCCACGCCTTCAGGATCAACGCCTGATTCCCGTAGCTCCGCTGCAACCCATAGATCGG
>JBGPSX010000259.1:0-6096 GCA_041490325.1 Bryobacteraceae bacterium
CGGCCTGTCGGATCAAGCGATTCTCGACAAGTTCTCACAGGAAATGGGCAAAGATGTCGTTGCCGTGCATCCGGGCGTGCTGGGATCGACATCCATGTATGCAGCCGGCGCCTTCGGGTTGATTCTCGTTTTGGTCGTGATCCGGAGGTACTCGCGCAAGGAGCCGGCGGTAGCCGCTGGTCCCGTGAATGATCCAATTCTGGATCGATACCACGACCAAATCGAGAAGGAAGTGGACAAACTCTCCTGATGGTATTGGCCGCGGCCGTCGCGCTCGCTGTAGGCACAATTGTCTTTACGTTATTCGTCCGAACCAAAGATGTTCCCGAAACGCCCGCTCCATCACCGGCCGCCCACCTGGAGGAACGCAAGGCGCAGATCTACGAAAACCTGCGCGACCTTCAATTCGAATTTCGCCTAGGCAAGCTTTCCGACGCCGACTATCAAAAGACGAAAGTCGATTTGCAGCGTGAACTTGCCAAAGTGCTGGCGGACATCGACGCGATTCAGCCCGTGCAACAGCCCAAGGCTGCTGTAGCCCCCGAGTCATCGACCAAGCCAAAGCTCGACGGCAAGACGTGCCCTCACTGCAACGCGAAGTTCCCACGGCCGATGAAGTTTTGTGGCGAGTGCGGGAAGGCGATCGCTTGAGGTTCCTTTGCGTTTGCGTGGCGTTGCTATGCCCTGCTTTTGCCTCCGTTGAAGGCGTCGTCATCAACGGCACCACCGGCCAGCCTCAGCCCAACACCATCGTTTCTCTGGTCCAGCCCAGCCAGGGAGGCATGCGCACGCTCGGCAGCGTCAAGACCGACGCTCAAGGAAAATTTAGAATCGACAAGGAAGCGCAGGGGCCGCAGCTTGTGCAGGCGCTTTATTCGGGCGTTACTTACAACAAAATGGTTTTTCCCGGCGCGCCTTCCATGGGCGTTCGAGTGGATGTTTTCGATTCCACCAACAAACCTGGCATCGCGAAAGTGAGCCAGCACTTCATCGTGTTGCAACCGAGTGCGAGTGAGCTAGCGGTGAGCGAAGGCATCCTCTATCAGGTGGATTCGAAGCTCACCTACAACGACCCCTCCAACGGTTCCTTCCGCTTCTATCTGCCGCCGGAAGCGAACGGCCAAGTCACCGTCACCGTGAATGCTCCAGGCGGAATGCCCATCACACGTCCTGCGCAGAAAACCAATCTGGAGAATGTGTACAAGATCGACTATCCGATCAAGCCCGGCGAGACACGCTTCGACCTCAACTACATCGTTCCTGCCGCGAGCCCTCAGACGTTTTCGAGCAAGATCCTGCACACCGAAGGGATTTCCGATCTGGTGATCCCGAACGGCGTCACTGTGAAAGGCGACGATGTCGACCTGGCAGGCCAGGAGCCGAAGACGCAGGCCAACATTTATCGCATCAAGAACGCCAGTTTCAAAGTGGAAGTCGAGGGGACGGGCGCGCTGCGGCCAGGCGGCGAAGGCGCTCCGGACGAAGATAACGGCGCGCCGAACATCGAACAGGTGAAGCCACGCATTTACGGCAGCTTGTACTGGATACTCGGCATGACGTTTGGAGTGCTCGCGCTCGGTTCACTGCTGCTGTATCGCAACACCACGAAGTAAATCGCGCCGCCTCCGTGCGAGAATCGTGGGATGTCTCCGATTCGCTCTGCCAGCGTGCTCGTTGTACTGCCTTGCTTACTCGCGCAGCAACCCATTCCGCAACCCGGCGTCAAATGGACCGAAGAGCAGCTTCGGCAGGCCGTGGCGCCGGCACGAGTCGGACGAAAGCTGACCCCGCGAGCCTGGCCGAACAATGCGCGCGTTGCGGTCTTTCTCAGTTTCGATGTCGACAACGAGTCGTATCTACTGGCGCGCGGGGAGACCTCGCCCACCACGCTCTCGGCGGCCGACTACGGCGCGGAGTCGGGGCTGGGGCGAATCCTGCAGGTTCTCGATAAGCATCAAATCCCAGCGTCGTTCTTCATTCCCGCGGTGAGCGCGATCCTGCATCCGGAAATGATTCCGGCGATTTTGAAGCCCGGCCGTCACGAGATCGGCGTGCATGGCTGGATTCATGAGTTCCTTCCCGCATTGAATAGCGAGGCCGAGGAAGAACGATTGTTAAATCAGGCCATCGACTATCTCACCAAAGCCGCCGGAAAACGACCGGTAGGTTATCGCGCTCCCGCCTGGGCTTTCAGCCCGTACACGCTGGGGCTGGTGCGCAAAGCCGGCTTTCTCTACGACAGCAGCCTGAGCGCGATGGATGAGCCGTACGAACTGGTCTCGAATGGCCAATCCACCGGAATGGTCGAACTCGCCATCGACTGGACGCTCACCGAGACACCGTATCTGGGACGAGGCGGCACCATGCCGTCGCCCGAATTGCTCTTTCAGATGTACAAGGAAGAATTTGACGGCGCTTACGAGCAGCACACCATGTTCACGCTCACGCTTCACCCGCACGTGAGCGGTCATCGGGCGCCACTGCATCGACTCGATCAACTCATCACGTACATGAAGTCAAAACCCGGCGTGTGGTTTGCCACCGGCGAGCAAATCGCCCGCTATGTCAAAGAGACCGCCAAGTAAGTGTGGCGCATGCACTCTTGCGTGCCGCGTCGACAATCGTGTCGACGCTTGGTCCCGTGCGTTCACACGAGTGTGAACGCGGCACGCAAGAGTGCGTGCGCTACGGCGTGACACAAATGCCGGCGCCGTCAAAGGAGAAGTTTGCACCGATACTGACCGTGAGATTTGTTACGACATAGTTGCCGAACGCCACGAATGGAAGAACGCAGGGGTCCAGGCCGCGCGGCGGTGGCGGCACTATGAAATTGACTTGGTACAGTCCGACGAATCCCGGAGTCACGCCTGCAAATACGGGCACAGGACCCAAGGGCGGATCGGTTCCGATGCCGACTGGTCTGGTGGCCAGCGCATTCCGTCGATAGTTGAAATCCAGCGCAAGAGCAGCGGCTGTACGCGCCGCAGTCTTCGCGGGCTGACCGGTGACCTGCGGCGGATCCGTGATGCCGAGACCGACCACGTAAGCAACCAGTTGTTCACCGCTCTTGGCCTGGCTTGACGCAGTGACCAGCGTGCCGTCGGCGTGCGTGATCATCGCATCGCACGGCAGTCCGCCTGTAATCGATGGCGGTACGGCGCCACCACCCACCAGCACGTCGCAATTGCGAAGAATGTGAATTTGGTCCGCGATTGGCGTCACGTCGATGAACGGCCCTGCTGTTCCTTTATAGGCGATCGCGAGCTGGACCGGAATATCCAGTCGCCCGCAAAGCACGCAGATCGGTACAACTTCGTATGGAATCTGAATCGTAACTGCGACCGCGGATTCGCATTTTCCTCCCTGCGGCACGGTTGCGCTGGTACAAGTCTGGAGCGGCGTCACGTCGAGAATTGGAACGGGGAGGTTGTTCCCCTGGCGGAACACAGCCGAGAACTGCGTTCGCAATGACTCGGCCGGTGTGGTCTCGATTCCTTTAACCACGACTGTGATGAGTTGACCCGGCGCGACTCCGGGCCGCGAAGAAGCCGAATATCCCAAAAAAGCAATTTGCGGTTGCGCCTGCGCCAGCAATCCGACGCACACGGCCGCGGCAACTCCAATGATTTTCATGGACTCTCCTGGAAGCGAATGAGGCGAAGGGCGGGTGATTTGATTCTAAGCCAAGATCGCGGCTAGCGCTTGTACAACAGCAACATTTTTTGAATGTAGGGCGGGCTTCAGGCCCGCCATATTAGAAAGCCACCTTAGGCGGCGTCCGCGCGCCAGGCTCGGTCTTGAAGTAAGCATCGTTCCGCTGAAACCCAAACATGGACGCAGCGATGTTATTCGGGAACAACTCAATATCAGTGTTGTACTTCTGAACAGTCTCGTTATACTTGCGCCGCTCCACCGCGATGCGGTTCTCGGTTCCCGCCAGCTCATCCTGCAATCGCAAGAAATTCTCGTTGGATTTCAGTTGCGGATAATTCTCCACCACCACCAGCAGCCGGCTCAGCGCTCCGTCCAACTGCGAGTTAGCCTGAATTTTCTCCGCTGGAGTACGCGCTCCGCCCAACGCCGCGCGGGCATCGGTAACTTCCTTGATCACCACCTGCTCCTGTTTGGCGAAGCCTTTCACCGTCTCGACGAGATTCGGAATCAAATCCGCGCGCCGTTGCAGTGCGACGTCCACTTGCGACCACGCGCTGGTCACCGATTCACGCTCCGTCACCAAAGTATTTCTCGAACCCATGGCCCAGCCAAATACGCCCAGGCCGATCAACAGCAGAACGCCGACGATAATGATCCCGATTTTCATCTTTCCCTCATTTCTCCAGGCGGTCGACATGCGCGACCAAGCCTTCAATCTGTCTCAAATAGCTCCCGAACAGTGCTTCAGAATCCACGTCATTCGGCTTTTTCTTTTCCTCGCGCAGATCGAGCAGCGAGTCGAACGGCGACGAATCTATGCCGATGCGGCTGACGTTCCGCGCGATGTCGCGCTTCTGCCACTCGGTTGGTATTCCAGATATAAGCAGAACATGCCGCGACAAAACCAGAAAGGTTGAAACCGAATCCATCATCAGCCGCAACAGCGCTGCCTTGTCGGTCAAAACGCCCGCGGCCTTCTGCCGCAGCCGCAGCAGCTTGGCTCGCAACTCGTGCTCGATCTGTGCCCGGTAGAAGCTGTCGTCCACACGCAGACCCTCGATCACGTCCTTGCCGAACAACACCCGGCGCCGTTCCTGCATGTCGTGGAATTCGATTGGAAAGCAATCCGTCGCGGTACGCGCTTCCTCTTCGCTCAGCAATAGCGGCGATGGATTGCCCTGTTCGCGCCACCATTTGAAAACCGTTTCTGAGGCGCCCAACTCCACAGGCGATACCGCCGTGAGCAGACACAGCACGTTCAGGTCGGAAAACTTTTGGTGGTGATCGCCAGTGGCCGCGGAGCCATAGAGGATGACCGATACCAGCTTGTCCGAATAGACCTTTTGCAGACGATCGACTAATTCTTGCAGCTTCTTTTCCATCATTTACCAATCGCTGGAGGCGCCGCCTCCACCTGAAGAACCACCGCCAAATCCGCCGAAACCACCGCCGCCCCCGCCGGAACCATAGCCGCCAAATCCACCGCCGCCCCATCCGCCCCGGCCTCCGCGCCCTAATAGGTTACCGAGAATAAGCCCAGTCCAGAAACCACCGCCGCCGCGGCCGCCTCTGCTTAGAAAGAACAGCAGCGCTAACACGCCGATCACAAGCAGCGGCCAAGGAATCCCATTGCCTTGGGGAGCAGTACGCCGGTGCGGCCGCAGACTGAAATCGAGCGACACCCCTTTCGCCGACGCGATACGCGAGCCCATCTCTTCGGCCGCCGCGAACATGGCCTGACCGTAGGCGCCTTGCCGCAGCAGAGGCCTTGCTTCCCTCAGTACGCCGCCGGCGAATCCATCCGGGAGAATCGGCTCAAGGCCGTAGCCTACTTCGATGCGATCGTGACGGTCCTTGATAGCGACCAGCAGCAGGATGCCCTCATCCTTGCCCTTCTTGCCGACGCCCCACTTGCGATAAAGCGCATTGGCGACATCCTCAATGGGTTCGCCATCCAGCGTCTCCAGCGTAACGATGGCCATCTGGACGCCGGTGGCCTTCTCAACGCGGCCGCAGTACTCTTCAAGCTGCGCCCGCGATGAATCGTCCAGCACGTGCGCGAAGTCGCTGACGTAACCTTGCGGCTTAAGTGAATTGAGATCGAGCGCGAAGAGACTTGCGGCGAGCAACCACACAGGCGCCAACGCCCGCGTCAATTTGCTCATCATTCCTCTAGCAGTCCAGCTTTCAGCAGTCCAGCTCCTCGCGCCGGATCTTGAAGTCGCCCAAATTCCCCAGCATCGCGAGCGTGATGTTCTTCGGATTGAAAAATTCTTGAGCGATTCTCTGCACCTGCTCGGCGGTAATTTCTTCGATGCTCCGCAGCATCTCGTCGAGAGTAAAGAAGCGCTTGAAATACATTTCCTGACGCGCCAGGTTGCCCATGCGGCTGGAGGTGGACTCCAACCCCAGCATGAAGGAGCCCTTCAGATGATCTTTGGC
>JBGPSX010000260.1:0-6063 GCA_041490325.1 Bryobacteraceae bacterium
ACCCCCATCCTGGTCGCCAACCAGCGCGACCGTTCCGGACATGCCCTGCCGCATTCGATACGGCTGCAAATCGCCAAGGAACTTCCCTCCACCTTCCGATTACCGGGCAAGCAGCAAGTCAACGAACAGATGGTTTACGCCGTCCTTTACAATCTGTTGAATGCTCTGTTGAATACGGGAGTCGGAGTCTGCGGCGGATCCGCGGTGAAGCCGCTCGCCGGCCGCACGGAGACGATCGGAACCCGAAACTGACGGTTAATGATTGAGAACCGAATTTAGCGAGCCCTGCCGGTAGCCTTCCAAATCGAAGGTCACGTAGTGAAATCCGAGCGGCTTGAAGATCCCGACAAAGGCTTGCGCCATGGCCGGAGTCAGCGCTTTCTCGAGTTCATCCTTGGCGATCTCGATGCGAACCAACTCGCCATGGAAGCGCACGCGGAATTGACGGAAGCCGAGCGCCCGTATGGCTTCTTCGCCGAGTTCCACGGTTTTCACCGTCTCAGGCGTCACCGCCGTGCCGTAGGGAATTCGCGAACTGAGGCAGGCCGACGCGGGACGATCCCAGGTGGATAGACCGGCCAATCGTGACAGTTCCCGTATCTCGGCCTTGGTTAAACCAGCGTCCACCAACGGCGCCTTCACCTGATGCAAGTTGGCGGCGCGCTGTCCTGGACGATAATCGCCTAGATCGTCCACGTTGACGCCATAGATGATGTGCTCGATTCCCCGCTCTAGCGCAACTGCGTCGAGGCAGGTGAACAATTCATCCTTGCAATGAAAACACCGGTTGGGATCGTTCTTGACGTAATCGGGATTTTCGAATTCGTGCGTCTCGATGTATTCGTGCCGGATTCCGCACTCGGCGGCGAAGGCTTCCGCGTCCCGCTTGTGGGATTCAGGGATCGAAGCCGAATCAGCGGTTATCGCGACCGCATCGTCCGCAAGCACTCGACGAGCCGCCCAAGCCAGGTAAGCTGAATCGGTTCCGCCGGAATAAGCCACAATGACGCGCCGCATGGAGCCGAGAACAGAAAACAGTTTCTGTTCCTTTTCGGCCAGAACCGACGCATCGAGTTTGGAGCCGTTTCCGAGAGTCACCAGGCTCGCCATAGCCCCAGTATAGCGGGCTCAGATTGTAGTTGCTTCAAGCGAGCCGTTCTTGTTAGATTGAGTCGTTCACCGCCGCAGTCCCCCGCACGGCGCCAGGCTTCCGTCGATGTTCGAAATCGAAATCAAGCTGCGTCTTCCAGCCAAGCTGGGGAAAATCCGAGGGATTTTGCGCAAACGGGGCTTCACGGTCGCGCGAAGCCGCATGTTCGAATCCAATATCTTGTTCGACAATTCGAAGCGAACGCTTCGAAAGCACGGCAAGCTGATTCGCGTGCGGCACGTTGGATCGCAAAGTCTACTGACCTTCAAAGGACCCTCTACGCCCAGCCGGTACAAAAAGCGCCTGGAGATCGAGATTGACCTGGGTGGCAAAACTGGCATGGACAAAATCCTCACGCAGGTCGGATATCATCCAGTGTTCCGCTACGAAAAGTTTCGAACCGAGTATGTCAATCCACGCGCGGAAGGCAAAGTTCTATTGGATGAAACACCCATCGGCAATTTTCTCGAGATCGAAGGCAGCCCGCGCTGGATCGATCGCACCGCGCGGCTCCTCGGATTTTCCACAGACGACTACATCACTCGCAGCTACGGTTATCTATATTTGGCCTATTGCCGCGAACGCAAAAAGCGCGCCAAAGATATGGTCTTCAGCGCGAAAGATCTGAAGCGGGCGAAGAACGGCCACCAGTGACTTCACACGAAACTCGCTTCCGCGTGCGCTACGCCGAGACCGACCAGATGGGCGTCGTGTATTACTCGAACTACTTGGTCTGGATGGAAGTCGGCCGCGCCGAGTATTGCCGCTCAGCCGGCATCGCCTACAAAGAGATGGAGCGCGAGGATGGAGTTCGACTGGCCGTCGTCGACGCGCATTGCCGGTATCTGTATCCGGCGCGCTACGACGAAGAGATCGCGGTTGAGACGACGATTGCGCGGTCTAACCGGCGCATGATCGAGTTCCACTACCGTATCCGGGAAGCTTCGAGCTCGCGCGAACTCGCGACTGGCGACACCAAACACATTTTTCTGGGTCCCGATATGAAGCCGCTGAAGCTGCCTGAGAAATACTACGCGCTGTTTGGTATTGGACGAACTACTGATTATTGAACTTGATGGTCGATTCGCCTGCGAATTTGTGGTAGTTACGAAACTCGATTACGTTGCGCTGGCACTCGCTGGATCCTCGCCCGCAACTAAGAACTTCCGCGCGCACCGGTAGTAGAAATTTCTCGGGCGTACCCAGGCTAATGAATTCGTAGTCCACTGCCGTTTCAACCGTGACTCTCGGAAACTCCTCTGGAATGTCTTTGGCTTGCATCTCGATCCGCATCACATGCGCGCCTTGCTTCTCGATCCAGACGGAGCCCTTGTACGCCGGACGAATGTACTGTCCGGGAACCTCGATCTTCCATGCAGAACGCGATCGCTCTACTTTGAAGTCGTAGACCGAAACCGGCAGCCGAGTAATGGTTGCCTCTTGTACGTATTTGAAATCGGCAACGGTGGGCGTAAAGAGGTCCGCCAGGATCGTTCCAAATTCCCCGCGCGACCAAGCCCCGGATTCTTCAGGCGACTTCTTCGTCGCCTTGCCGTTAATCTTGAAGTCCTTATAGCTTTCCTTTCCGTTTTCGAACACCAGGTCCATCGAGATTACGTCTACGACATTCCAGCTCGGCGCCTTCGTTTCACTGTTGTATCGCGTCGTGACTTGCGTGCAGACGTAGTTCGGCAAACCCTGCGTGAACGCGTCGGCCGCGGTGCGCGCCTTCTCAACAAGGGCTTGCCGGTTAGCCGCCGGAATGGCAGGCTCCGGCTTCTTTTCGACGACCACCATCGTGGGAATCGGCGCAGCTTCTGCCTCTCGGCGAGCTTTGGCTACCTGGTTGGGGACGCCGCGCTTTATTTTCGGGGGTCCGGAATCGTCATCGTCATATTTCGGGCCTTTTCCGGCTACTACGGTCGATGGCGGCTCCGCGCTTTCTTCCGCTGGCGCGATCGCAACCGTGGGACGAGTGGGATCACTGGGAGTGATCGTCCGCGCGACATCACGGTTGAATTTAATACTGCTTGCCTGGTATTGCCCGTCTTTGTCTTGCGTGACGACCACGTCCACGCCATCACCCTGCCTCAGATCTTTCGGCTTGGTGGTGGCGTCAGAAAGATGGATGGTGAGGATGCGCGTATCCGATGCTTCGATCTCGATCGACTTTTCCTCGACCTGCCGGACCACTCCGCTGATGGTGCGGGGAATCGCAGCCGGATCCTTCTCGCTCGAGCTCTTCTTGCTGGAACGTCCGGGAAATCCTGGGCCGCCAGGAGACTGGCCGCGAGGAGGCTGCCCGGGAGGATACTGACCCGGATACTGGCCGGGGATCTGTCCGATCTGGCCGAACATGACGGCGCTGGAGGCCAGCAATAAGATCGCGCGTTTCAGTCGCAACAGTTTCAACCGCCACATTAGACGAACTACTCAACGGCCGCGAGTACAACATAAACTGGCCTTGAACAACTAACCCTGAACCCGCTTTTCTTTCCCTGCCCAGAATCGCTCCCGCAGCACCAGTTTCCGAATCTTTCCTGTGCCCGTCTTGGGCAGAGGCTCTTCACAGAAATCGATGATTCGCGGCAACTTAAATTTCCCTAGCCGCTCCTGAAGGAACTCCAGTAACTCGTCCGACCCAAGCGTCGAACCGGGCTTGCGAACCACCACCGCCACCGGGACCTCGCCCCATTTCTCATCGGGCGCGGCCACCACCGCGCATTCGAAGACTTCGGGATGCGCGAAAATCGCTTTCTCCACCTCGAGCGACGAAATGTTTTCGCCACCGCTGATGATTATTTCCTTCTTGCGGTCGACGATATGGATGAAGCCGTCTTCGTCCCAAATGGCCATGTCGCCGCTATGGAACCACGGCCCGGTCATCACCGACGCCGTAACTTCGGGCTCGTGGAAGTATCCTTCCATAATGTGATCGCCGGCAGCGATGACCTCACCGATCGACTGCATGTCGCGCGGAACGTCGTTCATGTTGGGATCTACAACCCGGACCAGAATGCCGGGCACGGGCCATCCCGCCATGGCGCGCCGGCGATGACGATCCGCGTCTGATTTGTACTCGAGCCCCGGCTTGGAGCGCGCCGATGTCAGCAGCGGAGCGGTTTCGGTGAGCCCATAGCCGCTATAAATGTCGCAGTGGAAGGCCTTCTCCATGCGATCAATCAGCTCGGGTGACGCAGCCGCGCCTCCGATCGTAATATTGCGCAGGCTCGACAAGTTGTACTTGCCGATATCCGGCGCGTTCAGTATCGCGTTGGCCATGGTGGGCACCAGGCTCATATCGGTGGCGCGATGTTCCTGGATCAGTTGGAACACGCCCGCCGGCTCGAAACGCCGCACCATGATTTGTTTGGTGCCGAGCAAAGTGGACGCTTGCGGCCGGCCCCAGCCATTCGCATGGAAAAGTGGAATGGTATGCAGGTCCACCAGTGTCTCTACGTCCTTCATCAATCCCGCCACCGCCAATCCGTGCAGGTACAGCGTCCGATGGCCGAGCATCACGCCTTTAGGAGTGCCGGTGCTGCCGCTGGTATAAAACAGTTCCGCTATCGCGTTCTCATCAAAACTGAAAATGTCCGCGCGCTCCGGATGACCTTTGTCCAGCAGCTCTTCGTACGCCAGATCGGCGGCCGGAACCTTGTCATTCAACGTCACAAAGCGTTCAATCTCGCCACACTGAGGCTTCAACTGCTCCACCAACGGCGCAAAATCGTTTTCGAACAGCAACATCCGCGCACCCGAATGATTCAGGATATTGGTCAGCTCCACCGGCGATAACCGCACGTTCAGCGGCATCACGATGGCGCGCGCCTGCACCACGCCGTAGTAGCCTTCGAGCAATTGATGATTGTTGAAACTCAGGTAAGCAACACGATCGCCCGGCCGGATGCCCTCTTTCGCCAGCGCCGTAGCCAGCCGCTCACATCGATCCCCGAACTCGGCATAGGTGAATTGCCGCGAGCCGGACACAATTCCGATCTTTTTCCCGAACAGGTCAACCGCGCGATGGAGACATCGCACCGGCGTCAAGGGCACAAACATGGTGGCATTGTACCCCTTATCGCACGAACGCCTCAGGCAACCCGCCATCCACCTGAATGATCTGCCCGGTGATCTTCGCGGAGCGCCCGGAAATCAGGAAGTGCACCGCTTCGGCTTGATCTTCGGGCGTAATCGCAGCCTTGGTCAGCGTGCGATCGGCATAGAAGTTCGCAAGTTTTCCGCGCAGGCTATCGGTGTCTTCCGATTCGCTGAACGGAATGCTGTACTTCGTCAGCGAGGAAATAACACGATCGCGCGGAAACATCGTGGATCCCGCTACCACTGTCGCGGGCGCAACGCCATTCACCCGCACCGTGGGCGCCAACTCCACCGCCAGTTCACGCACCAAATGATTCGCAGCCGCCTTCGACGTATCGTAGGCGAGCGAGCCTTTTTTCGCCACAACCGCATTCACGCTGGTGGTGATCACCATGCTGCCTGTCAGTCCTTGAGCCTCCCAGATGGCGCGCGCTTCGTCGGCGATGACGTAAGCTCCCATTACGTTCACGTCGAAAGTCATCCTCCAACGCTCATCAGTAATGTGGCCGGTGCGATCTGGAGGCACGAAGACGCCCGCTGTGACAACTATATGATCGATGCCCCCGTAAGCGAGGACGGCGTCCTTGAGCATCGCGCGCACACTGGCGCGATCAGTGACGTTCACTTGCAACCCGATCGCCGGGCCGCAGCCCGAGATTCCAGTTCCGGCCACACCAATCCCGACGCCATGGATTTTGGTGAGTTCCTGCGCAGTCGAGTCCGCCGCGCCTGGATCCAGATCCGCGCACACCACGTGCGCGCCTTCGCCGGCCAGCCGCAATGCCACCGCTTTTCCGATCCCATTGCCCGCC
>JBGPSX010000261.1:0-6054 GCA_041490325.1 Bryobacteraceae bacterium
CTGTGGTCGCGCGATCGGAACGAGAAGCCACAGGGAGTCTACAGTCATCAGACGGCTATTAGCCTTCACGGGCTAACAGATTTGATGCCATCTCGACTGCATATGACCGTGCCGCGTGGGTTCAGGCGAAGCGCCGCGTCCAGCAAGGGACTGACTCTCCACCATGCTGATGTGCCCGATCTCGATCGGGAGCTAATCGATGGCGTTCCTGTGACAAATGCCCTGCGAACTCTGCTCGATCTAGTGAACGTTGGTGAGGTCCCTGTCGGTGACCTTCGAGCGGCCTACCGCCAGGCAGTGAAGTCCGGCAAAATCACCCGCGCTCAAATTGCCGCCGCAGAGAAGAGCGTGCAATGGCGCGATGTCATGCGGATGCTCCACTAGGACCCGCGCTAGATGCCCGAGCAGAGGATGTACGCCACCGCAGCAGCCCTTCGTCAGGCGCTCGAAGCACGCCTGAAAACGGTCTCGCTAGAGGACGCCGTCGATTTGCAACGGCTTCGGCGGCAAGTGGGGTTCGACCGATTCCTTGCGCGGCTGTGCGCTGTTCCTTCACGCGACTGGGTACTCAAGGGCGGTTACGCCATGGAACTGCGATTCGTTGCCGCTCGGTCTACGAAGGATCTTGACTTCACGCTGCGATCGGGCGACGGCAATTCCGCGCTCGATCAGCTTCAGGCCGCAGGCGCTCTCGACATCGGCGATTTCTTCTCCTTCCGCGTGGGAGACGCCATGCTGGACCTTGTTGCTGCGCCATACGGTGGAGCCCGTTACCCAGTCGATGCTCTCATGGATGGCCGCGTCTTCGTGAAATTCCATGTCGATGTCGGAATCGGCGATGTCATCCTTGATCCGATGGAGACCGTCACAACCCGCGATTGGCTGGCGTTTGCCGAGATTCCGCCGCCCTCGGTGGCGATAATCGCTCGTGAGCAGCAGTTTGCCGAGAAGGTTCACGCCTACACTCTGCCTCGATCCAATCGGAATAGTCGCGTACGCGACCTCGTCGACATGGTCTTGCTCGTTCAATCGCAGTCTCTTCAGATGGACCGGACTCGCGACGCTTTGCACCGCACTTTCGAACGGCGGGCAACACACGAACTGCCGAAGGCCCTGACTCGGCCGCCGACCGAATGGGAGAGGCCGTTTCTTGCGCTTGCCGAAGAATGCCGGATCGAGTTGGGTCTCCGGGCAGCGTACGACATCGTTCTCCGGTTTTGGACCTTGCTTGCGCAGGACTAGTCACAATCCCACAGAATCACTCAGATCAACTCATAATGCTGAATCGGTTCGTCATGCAGTCTGCTTCACTATGCGGAAATGAAACAAACCATCCGGCGTATGCTTCAATACGGGTAGGAGGCTGTGCATGCGAAGCATATCCTGCTTTCTCGCGTTGTTGCTTGTCATTACTGTAGTCCCCGCCACAGCGGATTTTGCCAGCGGCTTGACCGCTTATCAGAAAGGGGACTTCGCAAGTGCTCTCAAAGAATGGCGGCCTTTAGCCGAGAAGGGCGATAGCCGCGCTCAGTACAATCTGGGCTTGATGTATTACGACGGCCAAGGCGTCCCACAGGATTACGCACAGGCCGCGAACTGGTTCGAACGGTCCGCGCAACAAGATTACGTCAAAGCCCAGCACAACCTGGGCGCCATGTACGGCGCAGGCAAAGGCGTCAAGCGCGACTATGTCGTGGCCTACAAATGGTTGAACGTCTGCGCCGCCAAGGGCGATGCGGGATGCGTGTCTCAGCGCGATCTGATCGCCAAGAAATTGAACGCTTCCAAGCTCGCCACCGCTCAGCGCATGGCCAGCGATTTTACTCCTAAGAAGGAATCTGGAAAGTAGCACCGGTTTCCCGATCCACGACCTGCGCCCTACAATAGAATGGAATGGTCGAAAATATCACGCCGGGCGTCTCTGCCCGAAACGCCCGAGTAGTGCTGTTTGACTTCGATGGCACGCTCTCTCTAATCCGTTCCGGTTGGATGAACGTGATGGTGCCGATGATGGTCGAGATCCTGGCCGGCTTGAAGAGTGGGGAAACGGAAGAGCAACTCCGCGCGGTGGTCGAAGAGTTTGTCTGGCGTCTCACGGGCAAGGAGACGATTTACCAGATGATTGCCTTCGCCGACGCGGTGACAAAGCGTGGGGGCAAACCGCTCGAACCGCTGGCGTACAAGAAGATTTATCTCGACCGGCTGTGGGAGAAAATCGAAAGTCGCGTGGAGTCACTGCGGCGCGAACAGGCTGCTCCCGACGATTTTCTGGTGCCCGGCTCGCGCACTCTGCTCGAGAAGCTGAAGGAGCGTGGGCTGAAGATGTATCTGGCGAGCGGCACCGACGAGATCTATATGAAGGAAGAAGCGCGCCTGCTGGGCGTCACGCAGTATTTTGATGGCGGCGTGTACGGCGCACTGGACGACTACAAGAGTTTCTCAAAGGCGATTCTGATCCAGCGAATCCTCTCGACTGCGGAATTTCGAGGCGACGAATTCCTCGGCTTCGGCGACGGCTACGTCGAGATCGAAGAAGTAAAGAACGTAGGTGGCGTGGCCGTGGGTGTTGCCAGCGAAGAGCCGGCCTGCACTCGTGTCGACGAGTGGAAAAGATTGCGGCTGATCGGTGTTGGAGCCGACTATATCGTTCCGAACTTTCTCTGCCGCGAAGAGCTTTTCTCTTCGCTGTTTCACGCCTGATGCCGTCCAAGTATCCAGCCTTTGACCGGTCCCGGCTTAAACTGAAACCGCTGGCCGAGCGCGTGCATGACCTGCATCTCGATCGCTGGCTCAAGCTGGATGATCCGACACCTAATTTTCAACATCCTGATCTTCAGGGCCTGGCCGAACGCTTGCAGGCGGCTCGCAAATCCGGCGCCGCGCGCCTGCTGATCATGGGAGCTCATGTGATTCGCGCGGGCGTGAACCGGCACGTGATCGATTTAATGGAGCGGGGCTTTATCGATCACGTCGCCATGAACGGCGCGGGCGCGATTCACGAGTTCGAGCTGGCGCACATCGGCGCCACTACCGAGAGCGTGGCGCGCTACATCCGCAGCGGCGAGTTCGGGCTGTGGCGCGAAACCGGGGAATTGAACGATTGGGTTGCGGAAGCCGCCCGCCTATCGCTGGGCCTGGGCGAAAATGTCGGCCGGCGGATTCATGACAGTGACCTCCCGCATCGCGAATTGAGTATTCTCGCCGCTGCGTATCGGCTGGCCGTGCCCGCCACCGTACACTCGGGCATCGGATACGACATCGTACACGAGCATCCCAATTGTGACGGCGCAGCCTATGGCGCCGCCAGTTATCGCGACTTCCTGATCTTCGCGTCCTCTATGGAGCGCCTGCAAGGCGGCGTGGTGTTGAGCTTCGGCTCGGCCATCATGGCGCCCGAGGTTTATCTCAAGGCGCTGGCTATGGTTCGTAACGTAGCGCATCAACGCGGAGACGCCGTCAATCGCTTCACCTCCGCGGTCTTCGACATCTGTCCAATTCATGGGCCGTTTCGCCAGGAATTAGACAAATCCGATCCCGGCTATTATTTCCGCCCGCACAAGACCATGCTGGTGCGCACCGTCGCCGATGGCGGCGAGAGCTTCTATTTTCAGGGCGAGCACCGCGCCACTTTGCCGGCGCTGCGCCGTGCACTTCTGGCGCTATGATGACCACCGCGCAGATTCTCGAGGCGTTTCCTCGTCACACAGCGTTGATCGTCGGCGACATCTGCCTGGACCGCTGGTGTACTTACGATCCGAGTACTTCGGAGCCGTCACGCGAAACCGATATCCCGAGAATCGGCGTAGTGACCACCGAGATCACGCCCGGCGCCGGCGGCACGGTAGCCAACAATCTCGCGGCGCTCGGAATCGGACGTGTGGCCGTATTGGGCGTGATCGGCGCGGACGGCTTCGCCCATGAACTCACGCAGGCGCTGAACGCGCGCGGTATCCTGACTGATCTGCTGGTACGGTCGAATTCGATGCCGACGTTCACCTACATGAAGCTGATCAATGCTTCGAACGGTGTCGAGGATCTTCCGCGCGTCGACTTTATCAATACGCAGCCGTTGCCGGAGGAATTGGAGCGGCAAGTGCTGAAACACCTGCGTGAATATGCCGCGTCATTCGATGTGATCTTCGTCTCCGATCAGGCTGACACAAAGCGAGGCGGAGTTGTGACTTCGGCGGTACGCGGCGCGCTCGAAGACATTGCGGCGGCGAATCCGAAAAAAGTGATTTGGGTGGATTCGCGCGTGCGCCTGGAACGCTTCCGCAAGATGACTCTCAAGCCCAACGAGCACGAGGCCAAGGCTGCCTCGATCGGCCTGTTCGGCGAGATCGATTACGCGCGTTTGCGCGCCTATGCCGAATCGCCTCTCATGTTCGTCACCAAAGGCGGTGAAGGCGTCACGGTGGTGGAAGGTTCGAGTCAAACTTTGGTGCCGGGCCGGGCGATCGGTGAACCCGTGGATATCTGCGGCGCCGGCGATAGCTTTTCCGCGGCGGCGGCCATGGCTCTGGCCATCACTGGATCTGCGACGGAAGCCGCGCGTTTCGGCAACCTGATCGCTTCCATCACGATCATGAAGCCCGGCACTGGTACGGCGACTCCGGCCGAGGTGCTGGCAGCCGCAGGCGAATGAGCACGCTCGCGATCGACATCGGCGGCACGAAGTTCAGTTTGGCCGTGTTCGACGGCGATAGCATGGTCGAACGCAAATCGCAGGTTACCGATCGAGTGGGCGGCCGTGAATGGATGCTCGAGCAAATAGTTTCGATCGCGCGAGACTGCATGTCGCGTCATTCGATTGAGCGCTGCGGGATTGGCTTCGGCGGTCCGGTGAAATTCGATCAGCAGCGAGTGGCGCTGTCGACGCATGTTGGTGGCTGGAGCGACTTCGATCTTCCCGGGTACTTGAAGGAGCAGTTCGGTATCCTGCCGGTGCTGGACAACGACGCGAATGCCGGCGCGCTGGGCGAAGCTTTGTACGGCGCGGGTCGCGGGTATCGGCCGCTGTTCTACATGACTCTTTCCACGGGTATCGGTGGCGGCATCATTACCGGCGACGACAACATTTATCGCGGCGCCGATTCCTACGCCGGCGAAGTCGGGCATCTCACGATTCGTCCCGGCGGACCAGAGTGCTTATGCGGATCGCACGGCTGCTTCGAACGCATGTGCTGCGGATTGTGGCTGGAGCGCGACCATGGCCGGCCAGCGAAAGAACTGCTTCAGGACCCGGCGTTTGTGGAGCGCTACGTGGTCGATCTGGCGATGGGACTGAAGGCGGTGATCATGCTGCTCAATCCGGCGCGGATCGTCATAGGAGGCGGAATCGCCAAGGCAGGCGATCGATTATTCATCCCCCTGCGTTCGGAGCTAAACCGCCAAATCACAGCCTGGTCGCGCGCCCGAATCGACGTAGTCCCAGCCGCATTAGGCGACGACAGCGTCCTCTACGGCGCCAAAAAGCTTTCTGAAATTGGGGACAGTACACTCAATTCCCGATTTCCGCAGAAACCTCACTCATTAGAAACAACTTACCCACCAGGGAGTCAGAAAATTGGGAATTGAGTGTACTGTCCCTAATTTTTACCCGGTGTTGGATGGCTTACTGTTGGAGCGGCTGGGGTTGAATGCGGCTGACGGTGCCGAGGCGATTCTCGAGGCGGGGGCTCGCATTCTTCAGTTTCGATACAAGGGATTCTTTTCGCGGCAAGTCTACGAGGACGCTACGCGGGTGGCTGAACTTTGTAGGGCAGCCAAGGCGCTGTTTGTCCTGAATGATCGCGCTGACGTGGCCATGTTGCTCGGCGCCGCGCTGCACCTTGGGCAGGACGATCTTCCGCCTGCTGATGCGCGGAGAATACTGCCGGCAGGCTCGCTCATCGGGTTCTCGACTCACAATGAGCAACAACTGAAGGATGCCAACGCCGCGCCGGTGGACTATCTCGCCATCGGTCCGATTTTCGCAACGGCCTCGAAGGACAACCCGGACCCGGTGGTCGGCACCGCCAGGCTTCGCGCATTACGTACCATGACGACAAAACC
>JBGPSX010000262.1:0-6019 GCA_041490325.1 Bryobacteraceae bacterium
AAGCTCAAAATGCCGAAGGGCGGCAAGCTGAAGCAGCCAGAGATCGAGGCGCTGGTGGAATGGGTTCGCAGCGGCGCGGACTGGCCGGAGACCAAGGCGGCCGCGGTCGAAAAGTTGAAACCGGAGCAGCGCGCGTTCTGGGCGTTCCAGCCGATCCACAAAACGGCGCCGCCGGCAGTGCAGGACAGCGCGTGGGCGAAGACGGAGATCGACCGGTTTATCCTGGCGGCGCTCGAAAAGCAGTCGATGCAGCCGGTGAAGTTTGCTGACCGCCGTGCGCTGCTACGGCGCGCCACGCTCGATTTGACCGGTCTTCCGCCAACGCTGGAAGAAATCGAAACGTTCGAGAAAGATACTTCTGCCGACGCATTTGCCAAAGTCGTGGATCGCCTGCTTGAGTCGCCGCATTACGGCGAGCGTTGGGGCCGCATGTGGCTGGACGTCGCGCGCTACGGCGAAGACGATTACCGCAGTCTGGACCCGATGCGGCGTGGATACAATCCTTATCCCAATGCGTACCTCTACCGCGACTGGATCATCAAGGCATTCAATGACGACCTTCCGTACGATCAGTTCGTCAAGGCGCAGCTTGCCGCCGATCTAATGGACGAAAAGGTTCGGGTGAAGATGCTGCCGGCGCTCGGATTCATTGGCCTGGGACCTTGGTTCTATGACAACGGCGCGGTTGAGATAACGCGTGCTGATGAGCGGCACGATCGCGTGGATGTGATCTCGCGGGGCTTCTTGGGCCTCACGGTCGGCTGCGCGCGCTGTCACGATCACAAGTACGACCCGATTCCAACCAAAGACTACTACGCGCTCGCGGGCGTTTTCGCCAACACGACGTATACCGAGTATCCGCTCGTTCCCAAGAGCGTGGTCGACGATTACAAGGCGAAGGAGAAGCTCGCTGAGAACAAAGAGAAGCTGCTCGGCGAAATCATGAAGAACGAGGGAAGTTCTTATTCGGAAAGCCTGGTATTTCAGGCCGCGAAGTACATGCAGGCGGCGTGGAAGGTGACCGGCGAGCCGAAAGAGGAAATGGCGGTTGTCGTCGAGGAAACCAAGCTCGAATTTGAGCTTTTCGATCGCTGGATCAAGTTTCTCGCCAAGCCCCCGAAGTTCTATCCGTACTTGAAAAGCTGGCAGGAGATGATCAAGCGCGGTGGAACCGCCGATGAAGCCAAGAAGCTGGCGGAAGAATTCCAGAATCTGATCCTGGAAGTGATGTTCGAGCGCAAGGACATCAACGAGGAAAACGAAATCATCGCGGCCAAGGCGTTGCCCGGCACGAAAAAGAAAAAGCCGTTGAACCTGCCGAATGAATTTGTCACGAACGATGATTTCTGTCCCGGGTGCGGTTTGGAGTTGAAATCAATGCTGCCGGATCGCGTGAATTTGTGGACGGACGTCTTCGCGCGCGATTTGGAAGAAGGTTTTGATCCCGCGCAGACATTCGGACGCGTGAAGCCCGGCCTGCTTGCGTTTCGCGGTTGGGGACTGGAGCGCCGCCTCAGCGCCGAGCATCGCGCGTTCATCGCTGCCCTGCGTGACGACATCAAGTCCATGAAGAAGGAGATGGAGCCGAAGTATCCCTACGTGCACGCGGTTCGTGACGCTGAAAAGCCCGTGAATCTGCACGTGAGTGTTCGTGGCAATCCGTTCAACCTGGGCGATGAAGTGCCCAGGCGATTTTTGACGGTGCTCGCGGACGGAGCGCCGGCGCCATTTAGTAATGGAAGCGGGCGGATGGAGCTGGCTGAGGCGATCCTGAAACAGCCGCTTGCGATGCGCGTTATCGTCAATCGCGTGTGGAAGGTTCACTTCGGGACTGGCTTGGTGGATTCGCCCAGCAACTTGGGCGCGGCAGCCGAGCGTCCATCGCATCCGGAATTGCTCGAGTATCTGGCGCAATATTTTGTGGACAACGGGCTGTCGATCAAGAAACTGCATCGCGAGATGATGCTGAGCTCTGTGTATCAGCTCTCGACCGGGCAGTCGCAGACGAATTTTGAGAAGGATTCGGGCAACCGGATGTACTGGCGCGCGAATCGCCGGCGGCTGGACGCGGAGGAAATTCGGGATTCGATGTTGTTCGTCTCGGGGGCGCTGGAGCCTAAGATTGGCGGGCCTTCGGCGGAATTGACGGCTTCGTATAATCGGCGCACGGTGTATGGGAAGGTCAGCCGCTATCGGTTGGACGAGTATTTGCAGCTCTTCGATTTTCCAAGTCCGAATCTGAGTGCGGAGAAGCGCTTTACCACGACCGTGCCGTTGCAGCGGTTGTTCTTAATGAATAGCGATTTTGTGGAGCAGCAGGCGGAGTTGCTGGCACGGCGCGTGGAATCGGAGGCGGATTATACGGCGCGGATCCAGAAAGCTTATCAGCTTATTTTTGGACGTGCGCCTCGTGAGGGGGAAGTGGAAGCGGGATTGGAATTTTTGAGGGCGGAGCCGTTGCGGTCATTTGAGGAGCGGAAGGTTGCGAAGGAAAAGAAGGATGCGGATCCTAAGGCCGCCGAAACGAAGGCGAAGGAATCTGTTGACTCGTCCGAGTCTGGGGAGAGTGCCGGCGCTGACGGAATGATGGGTGGCGTGGTTCCGGGAGCGCTGAAGAAAGCCGATGAAGCCAAGTTGCTTCCGGTAACGGCTTGGGGACGGTATTTGAAAGTCTTGCTCAGTTCTGGAGAGTTTCTGTATGTCGAATAAGGGCGCCACCACGCGGCGGGAGGCGCTCTGCCGGATGGGGGGCGGGTTCGGCATGTTGGCGTTTGCTGGGATGATTGGCGAGTCGATTGCCCGTGCTGACCAGGTGCCGCACCATACGCCTAAGGCGAAGCGGATCATTTTTCTCTATATGAATGGCGGCCTGTCGCAGGTCGATAGTTTTGATCCGAAGCCCGCGCTGGATAAGTACGATGGCAAGCCGCTTCCTGGCGGCACCGTCGCGACCGAGCGTAAGACCGGGGCGCTGATGCGATCGCCGTTCACGTTTAAGAAGTATGGGCAATGCGGGATGGAGGTCAGCGAGCTGTTTCCGCTGGTGGGCGAGTGCGCGGACGACCTCTGTTTCATTCGTTCCGTGTATACCGACATTCCAAATCATGAACCGTCCATGCTGATGATGAACACGGGGCACAGTCAAGTTGGACGTCCGTCAATTGGCTCGTGGCTGACTTATGGGCTCGGCACGGATAACAAAAATCTTCCGGGGTACGTGGTGCTCTGTCCGGACGTTCCGACCACTGTCGGTCCGCCGCTTTGGAACAGCGCATTTCTGCCGGCTGTGCATCAGGGGACGTTCATTTCGGACAAGGTCGAGAAGCAGACTGAAGATGATCTGATCGGGAAGAAGTTCGATCCGAAGGAACTAATTTCCTATATCCATAACGATAAATTCACCAGCCCTGAACAGAGGCGGGAGTTGGATTTATTGGAGAAATTGGATCGCTTGCGCTCGGAGCGCGATCCGCAGCTTGAAGCCGCGATTCAATCCATGGAGATCGCTTATCGGATGCAGACTGAGGCGCCGGAAGTGTTCGACATCCGCAAGGAAACGCCGGCTAATTTGAAGCTGTATGGATCTGGGAGCACTGCGCGCGGTTGTCTGATGGGTGTGCGGTTGCTGGAGCGCGGCGTGCGCATGGTGCAGGTGTATTACGGGAAGGGCGATCCGTGGGACGCGCACAACGATATTCAGGCGCATCGGAAGAATGCGCATGATTCCGATCGTCCTTTCGCGGCTGTCATCAGAGATTTGAAGTCGCGTGGTTTGTTGAAGGATACGCTAGTGGTTTGTGGATCGGAATTTGGGCGGACGCCGGTGAGAGAGATTGGCGGTGGGGCGGGGATTATCGCTAATGGCCGCGATCACAATCCGTTTGCGTTTACGATGTGGCTGGCGGGCGGCGGGGTCAAGGGCGGCATGACTTACGGAGTAACTGATGACTTTGGATTCAAGGTCGCCGATAAGCCGGTGCATGTGCATGATCTGCATGCCACCATCCTGCATTTGATGGGAATTGATCATACGAGACTGACTTATCGGTATAGCGGTAGAGACTTTCGGCTGACTGATGTTAGTGGGACTGTCATTCGGGATATTATTGCTTAGAACTGGCGTTCGCATGAGTGCGAACGCGGCACGCAAGAGTGCGTGCGCCACAAAGGAGTCCATGATGAAAACTCTTCTTTGCCTCGTCGCCCTTAGCTGCGTTTCTGTTTCGGCGCAACCAACCCCAGCAGCGCCGGCTCCTCCGCCTCCGGTGCGGTCGCCTGAAGTCAATAGCGACAACAGCGTGACGTTTCGCTTGCGCGCACCCAACGCGAAGGAAGTTTTACTCGGACGAGAAGGAACGCAGCGCGTACCGATGCAGAAAGACGAGCAAGGCGTGTGGAGCGTCAAGACCGATCCGCTCGAGCCGGATATTTACGGATACTCGTTCATCGTGGATGGCGTGGGGCTGATGGATCCGAACACTTCGCTCATGAAGCCGAATCTGCTGAACCAGCAGAGTGCCGTGCATGTGCCTGGGCCCGCGTCGCTGCCGTGGGAAATCGCCGACGTGCCGCGCGGCGCTATCGATCATCATTTCTATAGATCCGCCGTCGTGGGCGACAATCGCGACTTTTATGTCTACACGCCGCCCGGTTACGATCCAGCCGCGAAGAAGACGTATCCCGTGCTCTATCTGTTGCACGGCTACAGTGACGATGCCAGCGGATGGACTTCGGTTGGGGTCGCCAACGTGATTATCGACAACTTGATCGCCCAGGGGAAAGCTAAGCCCATGCTGATCGTCATGACGCTGGGCTACGGTGCGCCTGAGATCGTGCAACGCGGTGGGCCCGGACTGCGCGCGCCCGGGCTCCTGAAGACCAATTACGAAAAATACCGTGACGCGCTATTCACCGAAGTAGTTCCACAAGTAGAGAAAGAGTATCGCGTCTCGAAGGATCGCAATTTGCGCGCCATCGCCGGGCTCTCCATGGGCGGCGCGGAATCTCTATTCGTCGGGCTGAATGCGTTGGATCGGTTCGCGTGGATCGGGTCGTTCAGCGCAGGTGGGGCAGCCGAAGACTATGCCGGAACCTTCCCGAACCTGGACGCCAAAGCGAACGCCAAAATCCGCCTGCTGTGGATTGCTTGCGGCACTGACGACCGGCTCATCGAGCCGAACCGCAAATTCCGCGAATGGCTGAAGTCGAAGGGCGTCGAGCATACCACCATCGAAACGCCCGGAGCGCATACCTGGATGGTGTGGCGGCGCAATCTGGCGAATTTCGCGCCGTTGTTGTTCCAAGATAAATCGCGCCAGGAAAAACCGACGTTGTAAATTTATTAAACCGCTTCCTTTGGGCGCGGCTCAGCTAGAGGGTTAGTGCCGCTTGACCGAGCCGTGACCAAAGGGAGCGGTTCCAAATAATCGTCCCGTGTAACCCCGAGGTATGCTAGATAGCTTATGAAAGCATGCCTCGCCTTATTTGCGATTAGTGTCTCCGTGCTCGCCCAGGACAAGTTTGAGTATTGGCCTGGCGCCTCGTACGACCCTAATATTCCGACTGAAAAGCAGGTGCTTGGGCACGATCCCGGCGAGCGCGTGTCGTCGCCGGAAGAGATCGTGAAGTACATGGAGGCGCTGGCGGCGGCGCGTCCGCATCAGATGCGCGTGTTCGATTACGCCAAGACGTGGGAAGGCCGGCGGCTTATTTATTGCGTCGTTTCTTCGGAAGCGAACATTCGCCGGCTGGACGAAATCCGCTCCGGGATGAAGCAACTCGCCGATCCGCGCAAGACTCCGGAAGCTGAAGCCAAGCGAATCAGCGCCAAGATGCCCGCGGTATTGTGGCTCGCTTACGGCGTGCACGGCAACGAAATTTCCTCGAACGACGCCGCCATGATGACCGCTTATCATTTGCTCGCCACGCGCAACGACAAGATGGTGGAGGAGATTCTCGCCAATGTGTTTTTGATTCTGGACCCGGCTCAAAATCCGGACGGCCGCGCGCGCTTCGTGCA
>JBGPSX010000263.1:0-5993 GCA_041490325.1 Bryobacteraceae bacterium
CACCGGGTTCAGATACCGTTCTTCCTCGACGACAAATTCCGTCATGAAGCCGTGCCGTTGCTTGATGCCGCGTTCGGTGAAGTCGCCGGTATAGCAAAAATCCTGGCGGCCTTCGGCGCACGCGATGCAGGAAGAATGCGGGCACGGGCGTCGCACCGTCATCACCACCAAATCGCCAGGTTTCACTCTTGAAACTTCGGCGCCAACTTCGACTACTTCGCTCAGCGACTCGTGCCCGATGACCAGGTAGTCGAAACCCTCAGGTGGTGTGCCGTACTGAAACGTCGTGATCTCGCGATCCGTGCCGCACACGCCCACATCGAGCACGCGCAGCTTGACTTCGGTGGCAGAAGCAATCTGGGGCTGGGCATGCTCGATTACGCGCACGTCGCGCTGTCCGGGGAAAACGGCGACAGCCTTCATTACTCCAGAATACAGTGAACGATCATTTCGCCATTGCCCCAGACACAATGCCGGCCAACTCCCGTCCAACGTGTCGCCTCTAGGTAAGGAACGAATTCGTCTAATGCACCTTGGTACTCCGCCACACCGACAAAGCCGCCAATGCCGTGAACCTGTCCGGTCCGGCTGCTGCGCCGCGTTGACTCGACTTGCCGCAGGTCCGAGCGCGTCATCCGAACCCCGGCCGCCCGTTCACCCATGCCGTGAAAATCGATCTCGAGCGGTCCCTCACCATAGAGCGCGCGCAACGTGCTGACGCGGTCGCGGGCTCGAGCGAACAGGACGGCAAATTCCGGACACGTCACCAGCCCCTGGCCGCCTTTCAGTTCGGTGGGCGTTCGAAATTCAACGCGTACTCTTTGTGCATTACGGTGCACGCCTTCGAGTGGAATCGAAATCTGCGCTCCGGGAACCGCGCAGCCATCGCGGTCCATTTGCTCAACCGAGGCCAGGTCCGCGCGACCGCGCGTTGGACCCAAACCTTCCCGCGCCAGCTCAGCCAACGCGCGTCTAAAATCGTCGATGAGCGGATTACGAACGTCGAACAGATTCACGCCAAACCAGAAGCTTTCGCCACGCTCTATAGTCTTCCCATCCAAGTGCGATCCGCGAAAAACGAACGGACGCGGCCGGTCCGCGAAGCCGCTCGGCCCGTCTCCAATAGCCACCGGCTCGAAAACCTTCGCGTAGGAGCAGGAAGCGCGCCGATCGCACTCCCGCACGTCGCGTCCATGAAATCCCGGACACTGCGGCGAGCAGGCCATACTGCGGAATGCGATTCCGAACGCGCCGCGCAAGATGTTGCCGATCCTTCCAGGTGGAAAGTGGATCTGCTCCAGAGCGACGAAGTGAAACCGGAACGAATAGAGATCGAATGTCACCGGACTCTAAGCCGATTGCCGCAGCACTTCGCGAATCTTCAGCGCCAGCTCCGCCGTTGAGAAGGGCTTTTGCAGAAACGCGGCATCTATCTCCGGGCCCACCGGATCGCCATATCCGGAGACGAATAGAACCTTCAAGCCGGGACGCTGCTCGATGAGACACTCGGCTATCTTGCGGCCGCTCATTCCGGGCATCACAAGATCCGTAATCAAAAGGTCAATCGACCCGGGGTGCCGCTCGGCAACACCCACCGCATCGAGAGAGGAGCCGGTTGAGAGCACGTTGTAGCCCTGACGCTTGAGCATTGTCTCCAAAACCCGCCGGACGCCATCTTCATCCTCCACCAGCAAAATGGTTTCGGTGCCGAGTTGCGGGGAACGCTCCGCGGACGTCTCATCATCTGCGGCGGTTCGTTCGGCCACCGGAAGGTAGATCCGAAATGTGGTTCCACCACCGGGTTTCGAGTCGACGCAAATGTAGCCTCCGTTCTGCTGAACGATTCCGTAACTGGTGGAGAGCCCCAGCCCGGTGCCGTGTTCCTTGGTTGTGAAAAACGGTTCAAACATACGCGAGAGAGTTTGCGCGTCCATGCCTGCGCCGGTATCGAGCATCGAAAGCATGGCGTAGCTACCCGGTTTCGGCGCCAATTGTAAGTGTTCACGCTCCTGGGTCACATCGCAATTGCTGGTTTCCAAGATCAGTTTGCCGCCGTTCGGCATCGCATCCCGGGCATTCACCGCGATGTTCAGAATCACTTGCTCGATCTGGCCGGGATCGACGCGCACGGTCTCGAGGCCGGGGGCGAAGCTGGTGACCAAATCGATATCCTCGCCCATCACGCGGCGCAGCATGCGCTCCATGTCCTGCACCAGGGCGTTCAGACTGAGCAACGCCGGGCGGACAACTTGACGCCGGCTGAACGCCAGCAGTTGCCGCGTCAGATCGGTAGCGCGTTCCGCCGCCTTCACCACTTGCTCCAGATCGGCGCGCGCGGGATCGCCCGCATGCATACCTTCCAGCAGCATCTGCGAGTAACCGCTAATGACCATGAGCAGATTGTTGAAGTCATGCGCCACGCCTCCGGCCAGCCGGCCGACCGCCTCGAGTCTTTGAGAATGGTGGAGTTGCTCCTCCAGGCGTTTTCGCTCGGTGACGTCACGCGAATTGACCACCACGCCCTTCACCCCCGGCAGGTGCGAAAAGTCCTGGCCAAACGATTCCAGCACGCGCCAGGAGCCATCTTTGTGGCGGAAGCGGCACTGCAGCGTACCCGTGCCATTGGCTCGGGCGAAGGCCGCGCGCACCTCCTCAACATCTTCGCGATGCACAAAGGAAAAGGCGTTCTGGCCCACCAGTTCGTCCAGCGAATAACCGAGCATGCGCTCATGCGACGGGCTGGCGTAACGAATGGTGCCGTCCGGATTCAGGATGCTGATGAGGTCCAGCGAGTTTTCGATGAGCGAGCGGTAATGCTCCTCACGGCGCTCGAGTGCTTCCACCGATCGCCCGCGCTCGGACGCATAGCGGACGGACCGGACCAGGAGGTCGCCATCCACGTGCCCCTTGACCAGGTAGTCCTGCGCCCCCGCCCGCACCGCCTTCACCGCCAGCGCCTCGTCGTCCAGACCGGTCAGCACGACGATGGGTACGTTGGGGGCGTGGGCGTGCACCCGGATCAGCGTTTCGAGACCCTGCTCGTCGGGCAGCGAGAGATCCAACAGAATAACGTCAAAGTGCGCCCTGCTCAGGCACTCCAGCGCCGAATCCAGCCGATCGACGTGCTCAATTCTGAGGCGGCCCTCCCCGGTTTCGCGGATCAGCTCTAGAAAAAGGCGCGCGTCGCCCGGGTTATCTTCCACCAGTAGGATTCGGATACCTTCCAGATTCATGCGCTCGCTGCGTGCGGGTTCGGATTGGCGAAGCTTGAGACCTTCCCCCGAGGGTCCCAATCCACACCAGATTCTACCACCGCGCCGTTTGCAGCCGGCAACCTATTTGCTGTAAGATAGAAGTTTGCGGCTCTAGCGTGTGCGGCATTCTGGCCGCTGTCTCACAAGCCCACATTTCTAGTACGAAGGATAGTTATGTACGCAGTGATTGAAACCGGCGGAAAGCAATACCGCGTCACTCCCGGCGATGTTATCCAGGTGGATACGATCGATGGCGAGGTTGGCGCCGAAGTGGAATTCGGGCGCGTGCTCGCATTCATGAACGATTCAAATGAGCTGGTCACCGGCTCGTCCCTGGGCGAAGCGCGCGTGAAGGGCACTATCTCGGCCCACGGCCGTGGTGACAAGGTTATCGTGTTCAAGTTCAAACGCAAGAAGCAATACAAGCGCACCATCGGCCACCGGCAGAATTACACGCAGGTGACGGTCAGCGAGATTTTGGCGTAGGTGAAATATGGCGCATAAAAAAGGTCTAGGCAGTTCTAAGAACGGGCGCGATTCGAACGCGCAGCGTCTGGGCGTGAAAGCCTTTGGCGGCGAAATGGTGCCGGGCGGTTCGATCCTGGTGCGGCAGCGCGGCACCATCTTCAAGCCAGGCGAGAACGTTGGCCGCGGCAAGGACGACACTCTGTTCGCGAAAGTCACCGGCATCGTGGTTTTCCGCGATCGTGGGCGGTCCGGAAAATTCATCAGCATCGATCCGGCCATCTGAGTCTCCAGTCTTTCGGTTCTACTTTCCAGCCGGAACCACGTTTCCAACCGTAGTTTCCGAATTCCTGATTCAAGTCTCATGTTCATTGATGAAGTCAGAATCCGCGTGAAGGCGGGCGATGGCGGCAACGGCTGTCTGGCCTTTCGCCGGGAGAAGTATGTGCCTCGCGGAGGCCCCAGCGGTGGCGACGGCGGACGCGGCGGCGATGTCGTCATGCTTGCCACCGTGCATCAGAACACGCTGCTGCACTTCCGCTTTAATCCCGAGCATACCGCCGAGCGGGGGCGGCACGGAGAAGGCAGCAACCGCAGCGGGCGCGAAGGCGCTTCCATTGAACTGCACGTTCCCGTGGGGACCATCGTATACGACGACCATACAGGCGAAGTGCTGCACGACTTCACCGAGCCCGGCGACCAGTTCATCGTGGCGCGCGGCGGGCGGGGCGGGCGAGGGAATCAGCATTTCGCAACGTCGACGCATCAGGCGCCCACCGAGCACGAGGCCGGCTACGCGGGAGAAGAAAAGCGGCTGCGCCTCGAGCTGAAGCTGCTGGCCGACGTCGGCCTGGTGGGGTTTCCGAATGCTGGGAAATCAACTCTCATCTCGCGCATCTCAGCCGCGCGGCCCAAAATCGCCGACTATCCCTTCACCACGCTCGAGCCCAATCTCGGCGTGGTCAGTGTGGATGACTCGACATTTGTAGTGGCCGACATTCCCGGATTGATCGAAGGCGCGCATCTCGGTCACGGCCTGGGCGTGCAATTCCTGCGGCACATTGAGCGGACCCGGCTGCTGGTGCACCTGGTGGATGTTTCAGACGCCTCCGGGCGCGAGCCTGACCAGGATTTTCGGATCGTCATGGAAGAGCTGGCAGGCTTCAGCGCCGATCTTCCGAAGAAGCCGATGTTCGTGGTCGCGTCCAAGATTGATGCCGCCCAGGATCCTGACCGTATTGCGAGGATCAGAAAAGTGGCGGAGTCGCAAAGCCTGCCGTTTTATGAGGTTTCGAGCGTAACCGGTCAAGGAATCGAGGCCTTAAAGTACGCCATGGCTCATACTCTCGCCGTTCCCGCCGAAGAGAAGATCACGTAAACAAGCCTTTTGTCTTATTGGAAGGTTCCCAATGACTGGACTCATTTCAGCAGTGCAGGGACTCGAACGTTCCGAGGCCCAATTCAATAAAGCGGCGGAGACCATGGCCCAATCGCCGGCATCTGGGGTGGCAGGGCCCGATTCGGTGGACCTGAGTGCCGCGGCGGTAGCCCTGATTGAGGCCCGCAATAGTTTTGAGGCAAATACCAAGGTGGTCCAGGTCCTCCAAGACGTGGAGCGCAGTCTGCTGAACATAGTCGGATAATAGAGCAAACTTTGGCTCATACTCTCGCCCTGCCTGCCGAAGAGTAAAACAAGTAAACATTTAAAGCGATTTGTTATCTGGAGGATTCCATGATTGCACCTACTCGGGCTGTGCAGCCGGTAGCACGTCCCGAAACTCAACCTAGTAAGCCGCCGGAGAAGATTTCGCGGCCCCCGGTATCGGGCGCGGCCGCGGGCGATTCGGTGAACCTGAGCCCCGCGGCAGCCGCGACGCTTCAGAGTCATAACAGCTTTGAAGGAAATACCAAACAGACCAAACGCACCGAGGAGGCGCAGCACAAGGTGAACGAGGTCGGGTAATTCATTTGAAAGTGAATCGACCGAGCCGGTAGAGTAGGAGAGAAGGCGATGTAGGACACGACCAGCTCTCCCCTCGTCGAACCGGAGATGCGGATTTCCCGCGTCCGGCTCTCCTGAAAGCTCTCGCCTCAGGCATGCGCAGTACCCGATAGACGGATCAATCCCAGCCGAGCCAAGTGCTGTAGCCATGCTTCTCCCTGCCGAGGACGGTAGGGCCGCTGACTGCGCCGCCGCAAATGCTGGATCAGACGGTCCCGAACGTAGCGTTCGATCTCACAGTAGGCGCTCGTAGGATACCCGAAGGAAAAGTA
>JBGPSX010000264.1:0-5960 GCA_041490325.1 Bryobacteraceae bacterium
CTCGGTGTGCTTGGGATGCAGCGGCTCGATCTGCGCGTGCTCGGCTTCCCCGAGATAGTAGACGTCATCCCCTTGGATGGCTTGGTTCAGGAATGGCAGGCGTAGTGCCAGCACGAACAGGCCGATGACGAGCATCTGCCGCCGCATGGGATCACGTCAATCCGCCGCTTGGCTGGCGACGCTTCGCGGCTTCCAGCGCACGATGGGCCTGCGCGCGGCCGTCACTTCGTCGACGCGGCTGGTGCGGGTGTTGTGCGGCGCTTTGAGGACCAGTTCCGGATCGTCTTCCACCTCTTTCGCGATCGAGATGAGCGCATCGACAAACAGGTCCAACTCCGCCTTGCTCTCGGTTTCGGTCGGCTCGATCATCATGGCGCCGTGCACGATCATTGGAAAGCTGACGGTGTAGGGATGGAAGCCATAGTCGATCAGGCGCTTGGCGATGTCACCGGTACGCACGCCGCGCTTGGCTTGGCGTTGGTCGCTGAACACGCATTCGTGCATGCTAGGTGCATTGAGGGGCAGATCGTAATACGGCGCCACCAGAGTCCGGATATAGTTGGCGTTGAGCACAGCATCCATGGTGGCGTTGCGGAGACCGGCGCCGCCGTGCGCCATGATGTAGGCCAGCGCGCGAATATGCATGCCGATGTTGCCGTAAAATGCGCGCACGCGGCCGATGGATTGCGGCAGGTCGTAGTTCCACTTCCACTGATCGCCGGCGCGCGCGAGCCGCGGAGTAGGCAGAAACGGTTCCAGCGCCTTTTTGACGGCCACTGGACCGGAGCCCGGACCACCGCCGCCGTGCGGAGTCGAAAAAGTCTTGTGCAGATTGAGATGCATCACGTCCACGCCAAAGTCGCCCGGGCGCGCGATACCGACCAACGCATTCATGTTGGCCCCATCCATGTAGACCATCGCGCCCTTGGCATGCAGAATTTCGGCGATACGATTGATGTTCTCTTCGAAAACGCCCAGCGTGTTCGGATTGGTGATCATCAGCGCGGCGACGTCCTCGTCCACCAAGCGCGCCAACTGCTCGATATCCACCATGCCGCGATCGTTGGACTTGATATTCTCGACCGCGTAACCAGCCGTGATTGCCGTGGCTGGATTCGTGCCGTGGGCTGAATCAGGAATCAATAACTTCTTGCGGGGATTACCGCGCGATTCCAGCAGCGCGCGGATGAGAAGAATACCAGTGAACTCGCCATGGGCGCCGGCCGCGGGCTGCAGCGTGACCGCATCCATGCCGGTAATTTCCGCAAGTATTCTTTCGAGCGTTCCCATCACCTCGAGAATTCCCTGCGAAAGCGACTCCGGTTGATATGGATGCCCCCAGGCCAATCCGTCGATGCGCGCCACCTGCTCATTCACGCGCGGGTTGTACTTCATAGTGCAGGAACCCAGCGGATACAGACCCAGATCGATAGCGTAGTTGTGAGTCGACAATCGAGTGAAGTGGCGGATCGCCTCCACTTCGCTGACTTCGGGAAAGCCTTCGATTTGCTCACGAGTGTTCTTGGCGCCCAATGCCGACGCTGCGTCAACTGCTGGAACGTCGAGCGGCGGCAACTGGTAACCGCGCTTGCCGGGCGAGCTGTTTTCAAAGACCAGCGGCTCGTTTTGATTGATGTGCTGGCGAACTTTCCGAATCATCGGCCAAATACCTCCGCCATCGCATCCAACTTTTCGCGTTTCGACGTTTCGGTCGCGCACAGCAGCATACTGTTGTCCAGTTCCGGATAGAAGCGCTTCAACGGCAGGCCGCCAATGATCTTTTGGTCTAGCAGCGCTTGGTTCACCTGTTCTGGCGAACGTCCGTTGGTCGTAGCCACAAACTCGTTGAAGAACGGGCCCGAAAATCGCAGCGGCAGTTGGCTCGCGAGATAATGCGCTTTCGATAAGTTCTGCTCGGCCAGCTCGCGAAGTCCTTCTTTGCCGTAAACCGTCATGAAGACCGTGGCCATCAAGGCAATCAGGGCCTGATTGGTGCAGATGTTGGAGGTGGCTTTCTCACGCCGGATATGTTGCTCGCGAGTAGCCAACGTGAGGCAAAACGCCCGATTGCCCCGCGAGTCTTTGGTCTCGCCGACGATGCGGCCCGGCATCTGCCGCATGAACTTTTCTTTGGTCGCGATGATTCCAGCGAATGGTCCACCGTAACTCGGCGAGATCGCGAAAGACTGCAACTCGCCGGCCACGATATCGGCATCGCGCGGCGGCTCCAACAAACCGAGCGAGACTGCTTCGGCAAACACCACCACCAGAAGCGCACCGTGGCTATGCGCGATTTCGGCGGCGCGCCGGACGTCTTCCACGATTCCAAAGAAATTCGGCGACTGAATGATCACCGCGGCCGTCTCACCGTCGATCTGCTTCTCAAGATCCGCCATGTCGAGCGAGCCGGCATCGCGCTGATAACCGAACTCGGCCACCGGCATGCCTTGATGTTGCGCGTAGGTAGCCAGCACTTCGCGATACTCCGGATGCACCGTGCGCGAAACCAAAATCCGATCGCGCCCGGTCACCCGCATCGCCATCATTGCCGCCTCAGGAACCGCGGTCGAGCCATCGTACATCGAGGCGTTCGCAACCTCCATGCCGGTCAACTGGCAGATCATGGTCTGAAATTCGAAGATAGTGGTCAGCGTTCCTTGCGCGATCTCGGCCTGATAGGGCGTGTAGGACGTCAGAAACTCGCCGCGCGATACCACCGTATCCACCAGCACAGGGCGATAGTGGTGATAAACGCCGGCGCCCAAAAAAGAAGCATAGCCGTTGGCGTTCTCATCGCCTCGCGCCCGGAAATAATCGACGATCTCGTATTCCGACTTCCCTGGCGCGACATCCAACGGCCGGCCCAGGCGGACTTCGGGCGGCAAGTGCGAAAAAAGGTCTTCGAGTGACTTCACGCCGATCGCGGAGAGCATCTCGCGGCGCTCGAGGTCAGACTTCGGTAAATATCGCAATGGTGGTCACGTGCTGGAATGCAGGCTCAATGCCCAGCTTCCTCGGCTCCTACATAGCTTTGATAGTCGCCGGCGGAGAGAAGTTGCTTCGTTTCTTCGGGGGCCGACAACTTGATTTTAACAAGCCACGCGGCGCCGTGCGGGTCCTCATTCAATTTTTCGGGAGCGGTAGCGAGTGCATCGTTCACTTCGATGATCTCGCCGGAAACGGGCGCATAAATGTCGGAAACCGCCTTGACGGACTCCACCGACCCCAAAGTCTTGCCTTGCTCGATCCGCGTGCCAACTTTCGGCAGATCGACATAGACGATGTCGCCCAGTTCTTTCTGCGCGTGATCGGTAATCCCGACTACGCCTGTGTCGCCTTCAACGCGGACCCACTCGTGTTCCTTGGTATAGCGAAAATTTGCTGGATACATTCCTTTATTTAGCTCGCTTGTAGAATGGGCTCGGTACCGTGACCGCCTCCACCGGCTGGTTACGAATCATGACTTCGATCCGTTCACCAGGTTTGGCTCGATCGGTAGGAAGATAGCACAGTCCGATGTTCTTGTTGAGCGTTGGCGCCGGCCCGCCGCTGGTCACCCAGCCCGCCGGCGCGCCCTCGATATAAACTTCGTAGCCGTCCCGCCCGATTCCGCGGCCGATCATTTCGAAGCCCACCAGTTTGCGCTGGACGCCTTCCGCTTTCTGTTTGGCGAGAGCGGCCTTGCCAATGAAATCGCCTTTGTCTAATTTTACTATCCAGGCGAGATCTGCTTCGTAGGGCGTGATGGAGGCATGAATCTCATGACCGTATAGCGCCATCTTGGCCTCCAGCCGCAAGGTGTTCCGCGCGCCCAATCCACACGGCTTAATGCCGAACTCCTGGCCGGCATTCATGATCTCGTCCCAGATGCGTTCGGCTTGCCCGGGCGCGACGTAAATCTCAAAACCATCTTCGCCGGTGTATCCAGTTCGAGCAATGCGCGCGGGCGTGCCTGAGACCGTGCCATCGGTGAAGTGATAATACGGAATCGGTTGGAGCGGCGTGGACGTCAGTTTTTGCAGAGTGGCCGGTCCCTTGGGTCCTTGAATCGCGATCTGAGCGTACCGTCCACTGGCAAATTCCACGCGCGCGTTTTGACGATTCGACGTGACGATGTGTTCGAAGTCCTTCTCCTGATTCGAGGCATTGACGCACAGGAAGTAGTGGTCATCGGCGACTTTGTGCACCAGAATATCGTCGACGAATCCGCCGTGCTCGTACAGCAAGCCTGAATACTGCGCCTGACCGATGCTCAGCTTCGCAACAGCGTTGGTAGTCACAGCGTCAGTCAGCGCGAATGCGTTCGAACCCGTGATCTCGATCTCGCCCATGTGACTCACATCGAACAACCCAGCGTGGTTGCGGACGGCGGCGTGTTCTTCGAGGATTCCGGAATACTGAACCGGCATATCCCAGCCACCGAAATCCACCATCTTCGCACCCATTTTGCGGTGCGTACGATTGAGTGGAGTGGCTTTGAGTGTAGCGGTCGGCTGAGTCATCGACGGGTTGCGTAGCGGTTTCTTATTCTATCAGTCCGCTCCAAAGCTCCGCACGCCGGATTCCTCGTCATTGAACACTTCGAAGATACGATAGACCTTGGTGAGTTGAACCACGTCCTGCACTTTAGGCGTGAGATTCGCGAGCTTCAACGTGCAGCCCTGAGTCTTGGCAGTGGTGAACGCCGCAACCAGTTCACCGAGGCCGCTGCTGTCAATGTAGAAAACCTCCGACATGTTCAGCAGGACGTTCTTTTTGCCGGCAGCCAAGGTGTCGGCTATCAGCTGACGGAACTTTTCAGTGGCTTCGCCGAGCCGGATGGGACCCTGCAGATGCAGCACAATGACGTCGCCGATTTCCCAATCGTAATATTCGAGCCCCATGCTGCGACGTTAGCAAAAAAACCAGCGGCGGGTCACCTTCTATTCCTTCGAGCCTTTGATCCATTGCAGAATCGTCAGATATTCAGGTGAGTCCTTGGCCCATCGTACGCCGCCTCCGTGCGCCAGGACTAGAGATCCGGCGATCCCTTCGGTATCCGGTGAAGAGGTCGGCTTACGGAGGATCAGGCTGTTCTCAGGCTGGCCGGTATCGACCACATTCATGACGGTTGACCAGGTGGCGTTGAAAAGCGTATGGGTGGCGTGGCAGTGCACGCAAGCGTAGCCGTCTTTACCGCGCCTTTCGAGAATGGGCTGCACGTATCCGCGAAAGAAGTTCTCATCCAATTTCACCTGGCGCCGGACAGCCGCCGGAGAGGGACCCGATGTGGATGCCGCAGTTGGGGGTGGAGCATGAAACGCCTTGGCTACTTCAGAAGCTTCCGGCAACTTGTCGAGCCGCTCACCTAACAGCTTCGTGTTTGGACCAAGCGCGCCCGCCAGTCGATTGACCGCCGGAAATTTCACCTCGCGCGCAATCAGCGAGGCCGTCTGGGCCAGCCGGCGCATTTCGGCATCGGAGGAATCGAGCAGCGGCAGGATCGCGGTGGCCAGACGTTCGGCGCTGGGCCCAAAGAAAGCGATCTGCTCGATGTCGTTGCCGATGCGGCTGTATACCAGCGTTCCCGGCCTGCTGAAGTCGGCAGTCAATTCGTACGTATCGCCACGACGCAGCGGAAATTCAGCCAAGGCCCGGAGCAGCCGCTTCTTTTGAAGATTCGGCCCCTGCTCCAGGACGGCGGCAAACTTCGAAGCCAACCGGTTCTCCACCGCGAGCCTGCCCCGAACCGCTCGTTCACGATCTTCTTCGCGGCCCAGCAACGGGACCCAGTTGTTGTAGAGATAGCGGATATTCTCGTCGGCTAGATTGTAGATGCCTGCGCGAAGATTCTCTTCCACCCAGGGATGCTGCGGCTGGGCGAGCGCATGCAGAAACGCATCTTCGATCGAACTCTTCACCGCTTCATCGGGACTCCAGAACCAGCTCTGCCACAAGCCCTTGAACGCCTGCATTCGCAC
>JBGPSX010000265.1:0-5954 GCA_041490325.1 Bryobacteraceae bacterium
GTTGTCCCCAACGCTCAGCGGAATTGCTGCGATGGTCCAGTTCGATGAACCCAGCGCCATCCCCGACGTGGCGTAGTTTGTCGCCCAACTTACCTGTACATTTCCCACTCCGCCCGATGTCGTACCACTGACGGAAATCGCTGTTGACATGGTGGGTGTGGATGGAACCTGAGCCGTCAGCGTGAGCGGATTTGGCGCGGGTGCTGGGGCGGGCTTCGGCTCACTGGGTACGCCATCCTGCGCGGCATACAACTGCAGAACCGCGTCGATGTCCTCCTGGTTCAGCGCCGTACGCCTGTGGTAGTACGGATACATCACAGCATTTGGATTGTCGGAGTGGCCCAGCCCGAGCGCGTGACCGGTCTCGTGCAGCGCGCTGCTGAACACATCGAGATCTGCGCCGATCTTCCAGTTCTCGTCAGCATCAAAATGCATATCGCCGGCAATCGGTTCTGGATTTACGGGAAAGGGATAAAACGTGTGCGCTATAACCCCACTCGGTCCGTCAAAAGGATAAGAATCGCCGTGTGCGCCGCGTGCAAACAAAATGGCGATTGTCTGGCCTGCAACGGCGCTCGGAGCAGGACTGAAACTCACTTTCACGTACTTCGTCCATTCGGCAAACGCCCGCACAATCTCCGACTCGGCAGCGCCCGCCGGAACCTTATCGGTCCCTTGAACTAGCCAATACTTCAGGTCGGCGCCACCGCGACCGGGACCGTCCCACCCGTCTCCCATCAAAGCCACCGATTGGCCCACCAATCCCAGGCTTGTGAAAGCTCCCGCGCAGGATTGCACTGGGCTGCCTGCAATCAGCTCATCCGAGGCAGGAAAAATGTAGACCACTTCGTCCCAACTGGCGATCTTCCAGGCCTGCCTGGCATCGGCTGAGATCAACAGATGATTCGGCGTCAGATCCGGATTCTCATGCAGGATCGCGCCTTCGCCGATCACGATCGCCCGAGCCTGGCTGCTGTCGATGTCGGGATAAAACTCCACCAGGAGCGGGATCGCCGCGCCGCTCGCCAAACCAGCGCGGATGTCCGGACTGATCTTTTCGCCCGGCTCTAACCGGCCAACCCACGTGATGCCCAATCCATCCATTGATGTCCCATCTTCGGCGGAAATCGAAAGCGCCCGGTCTGGGATGTAGGAAAGAACCGCCGCGCCGCGCTGCGCCAATTCACTGAGCTGATCGACGTTGGGATTCTCTCCAAACTGAACGATGAGATGCGAACGGCCAGGCGTCCTGGTCTTAACGGCGGCGTGGGCGACCGCTTCCCGGCCAGACGCACTACGCTTCCAGGCCTTCAAGCGCAAGGCGGGCTGGGCAGAGGCCAAGTCTCCCGCCAGAATCAATGCGACAAGGTAAACGATCTTCACGTTCACTTCATCGGAAGTGCTGTGAGAATTTTCTATTGCTCCAACGCACTATTACGTCGAGGACTACTCGTGGTAATTCGTGCCCAACTCACCATCCTTTGTTTATTCGGTCAGGCTAGCTTTCTGGCGGCACAGATTGTGCCCGCTAAGGCATATGTCATCCAGACCGTAGCCGGAAGCGACTCGGCCGGCGATGGCGGCTCGGCCCTGGCGGCGCAGTTCAGCCAGATGGAAGGCATTGCAGTGGACAGTCGCGGCACGATTTACGTTGCCGACGCCGATGACAGCCGCGTGCGCAAGATTACGGCGGATGGGGTGATTCAGACTGTCGCGGGCACAGGCATCGCTGGATTCCGAGGCGACGGTGGCGCTGCGACAGCCGCGCTGCTCAATCATCCGTACGGAATCGCAGTGGACGCCTCAGGCAACCTTTATATTGCGGACCTCGGCAACGCGCGCGTGCGCAGAGTCGCCCTGGACGGAACCATTGCTACCGTCGCCGGCGGAGGGCTCATCGTGCCCGGAGGGAATGGCGACGGCAGCCCGGCGGTGAACGCGCAGTTGCTGCTGCCTCGCAACGTAGCGGTGGATTCCGGCGGCACTCTATATATCTCGGACTTCGGAGCGCACCGCGTATATCAGGTGACCGCGTTCGGCACGCTGACAACGGTGGCGGGAACAGGCAACGGAGGATTGAGCGGCGACGGATCGCTGGCACAATCGGCGCAACTTAGGTCGCCGGCGGGACTGGCGTGCGATGCGAATGGCGTGCTCTTCATCGCCGACAGTGGAAACAACAGGATTCGCAAAGTGGATCACGGAATTATCACAACCATGTCTGTTATCACTGGGCCCACCGGGGTCGCGGCCGGTCCAACAGGCACGCTCTTCGTTGCGTCCGCGAGTTACTTTGGCACAACGAGCAAAGCGTTCGCCGGTGTTGCGCCGGTTCGGGACGTCGCGGTGGATCGAGCAGGGAATGCCTACGTCACGAACGGTCAGTTCGTCCGCAAAGTGACCAGCATTGGAGCGATCAGCACAGTCGCGGGCAGCGGCGGATCGCGCTACTTCGGTGGAGACAACGGTCCGGCTGACGCAGCGCGACTGCATGCGCCCGCCGGCATCGCGCTCGACGATGCCGGAAATTCGTACATCGCCGATACAGCCAACCATCGGATTCGCAAGATCACTCCGGCCGGCAGCATCAGCACCATCGCCGGCACCGGCGAAGCGGGATCCAAGGGAGACAACGCCGCTGCCACGCTGGCGCAGTTGAATGGTCCCCGTAGCGTGGCGGTTGATTCGTTCCACAACATCTACGTCGCTGACGCCGGGAACAACGCTGTGCGCAAAATCACGGCGACGGGACGAATCACAACCGTAACCACTCAGCTCAATGCTCCCGAGTACGTAGCCGTTGGACCGGGCGGAGCGATCTACATCGCCGACGCGGGCAATAACCGGGTGGTGAAAATAACGCCCGCAGGGGCCATTAGCACTATGACGCAAGCCATCAAGCCCGTCGCTTTGACGTTCGACGCCGCGGGCAACCTCTTGGTCGTCGCCGAAGGGCGGATTTCGAAAATCGAGCCGACGGGCGTGGCCACTATGCTGATTGACGGTCTCAATTCCCCACGTGGTCTCGCGCTGAATAAAGACGGAGATTTGTTGATCGCCGAGACCGGACTAAACGCGATTCGCAGACTGACGCCGGCCGGTGTACTCACCACCATCGCCGGTAGTGGCGTCATTGGCTTCGCTGGTGACGGTGGACCCGCTATTGCCGCGCAGTTGAATTCGCCGGTGGACCTCGCAGTGGACTCAGCCGGCGTAGTCTGGATCGCCGATTCCGCGAACAATCGCATCCGCGCACTGACGCCGTCTGTCATCGGCGAGTCCGTGCTGAGCACAGCGATGGTCCACGCAGCCACCTTAGCGCCGGGTCCGATCGCGCCGGGCGAAATCGTGACCATCTTCGGCGTCGGCTTCGAGCCCGGCCACACGCAGCTTCTTTTCGATGGCAAGCCGGCGACCATCTTCTATGCTGGAACAAACCAGATCAACGCACTGGCGCCGTTGGACCTTGCTCCGAACTCCAGCACGCAACTCAGCATCACCGTGAACGGCGTGAGGATCGCGGATTTTCCGTCCGCCGTGGTCGCCTCGTGGCCAGGGCTTTTTACGCTGGCGAATGGAATAGGACAAGCCGCTGCGACCAACCAAGACGGCAGCCTCAATGCGGATGTTAACCCCGCTGAGCGCGGCTCGATCGTCTCGCTCTATGGGACTGGCGAAGGTTCCGACGTGAGCGTAGTCAGTCTGAAAATCGGCGGGTATTCAGCAGACCTGATCTATGCGGGTCCGGCGCCCGGATTCCCAGGGCTGATGCAGATCAATGCTCGCGTGCCGTCGGGCTTCCTGCCGCCGGGCATCCATCTGGTGGTCCTATCGATTGGAACTGCCGCCAGCCAGAGCGGCGTGACGATCGCAGTCCGTTGACAAAACTCACCCAAAACCGCTCCTTCCAGTCACGGCTCGGCTACAGGTTTACAGCCGCTGGCCGAGCCGTGACCAAAGGAAGCGGTCCTTTCAGCATCCTTGGCTAGCCCGGATATCTTCCAGCGATGTAGCTTTCCAATTGGCCGATGGTCTCCTGGTGCGCCACGATGGTCCATCTCACCAAGTCGCCGATCGAGATCATACCCACCACGCGATCCCGTTCCAGCACGGGCAGATGCCGGATGCGCCGATCCGTCATAAGGCACATGCACTCTTCCACCGTGGCGCGCGGCGTAACGGTGAGAACCGGGCTGGTCATGATCTCGCAGACCTCAGTTTGCTTCGATGACCGGTCTTTCAGAATGACCTTGCGTGCGTAATCCCGCTCAGAGACTATGCCGACCAGCCTGCCCTCAAACATGACAATCAGGGCGCCCACGCCGTTGTCCGACATCTGCTCAATCGCCTCGTATACTGTTGCCGTTGGGGCCACGGAGTAGACCTGGCGGCCCTTTAGCCTTAAAACCGAATCAATTGCATCGACGGGTTTCATGGGATTCCTCCCGCGGCTATTGTAGACCCAAGTTCGGCCCGATTCAAGGCTATTGATCCGGCTGCGATTGCTGGTATGGAACTTGCGCCCGTCTGCATTCGTAAGCGTGATTAATGCGTATAGACTCTGTGATGCAGGATATTCGTCTGGCTTTCCGGCGCCTTGCCAAAACGCCCGGTTTTACGGCAGTCACGGTGATCACGCTCGCCCTTGCCATCGGCGCCAACACCACCACCTTCAGCGCTCTCAACCAATTCCTTCTGCGCCCTCTGCCCGTAGAGCGGCCCAAAGAACTGGTGTTCTTGAACCAGGGTGGACGCGGCACCAATCAATCCTACCCGGCGTATCTCGTCTTTCGAGACAAGGTACGCACGCTCTCGGGCCTGATGGCGTATCGTATTGCTCCTGTCGCCTGGAACCAGGGAGCAGAGAATGCGCATGCCTGGGGATATGAGGCTACGGGCAATTATTTCGATGTTCTCGGCGTGCGCGCCATCATTGGCCGCACGTTCACTCCGGAAGAAGATCAACGGTCCTCGCCGCACCCCGTCATCGTAATCAGTTATGCAACCTGGCAGAGTCGCTTTGCGGGCGATCCAAACGTCGGCGGAAAAACAGTGAAGTTGAACGGGCTGCCTTATACAGTGATCGGTGTTGCGCCGAAAGGCTTTTTTGGCACTGAAGTTCTGCTCGCGCCGGAGTTCTGGGTTCCCATGACGATGGTGCCCCAGATCGAGCCGGGCAATAATTGGCCGGACCACAGCGGCACGCACAATATCTGGGTCATCGGACGGTTGAAGCCCGGCGTAACGCCGCAGCAGGCCGAGTCAGATCTCAACGTCATCGCCGCCGAACTCGCGCGCATGGACCGCGCGAATGAGGGTCTAAAGATTCGACTCACGCCGCCCGGCTTGGTTGGTTCCGCGTTGCGCGGGCCCGTCATCGGATTCGCTTCCGTGCTGATGGGTTTGGCGGGCATGGTTCTTTTAATCGCCTGCGTCAATATTGCCGGAATGTTGCTGGCACGCGCAGCCGAGCGGCGCAAGGAAATATCGATCCGGCTGGCGCTTGGCGCGCCGCAATGGAAGCTGCTGCGTCAACTGCTGACCGAGAGCCTGTTGCTGTCCACGTGTGGAGCGATTCTGGGAGTCCTGATCGCGCTCTGGATACTAAAGGCGATCGCCTCCATTCATCCGCCGCTCGACGTTCCTCTGGGCGCGGCAATGCCATTCGATACCCGCGTCCTGGTATTCAGTATTGCGCTTTGCTTCTTCACAACATTGCTGTTCGGTCTCGCTCCGGCGATTCAAGCCGCGCGAGTCGATCTGCTTCCGGCCTTGAAGAATCAAGTCTCGGAGCGTTTCCGGCGTCTGCAATTTCGAGACCTGCTGGTGGGCGCGCAGGTGGCGCTCTCGCTCATATTGTTGGTGAGCACGGTACTGGTGGTGCGAAGCCTGCAGCGGTCCGTCAACATCGATATCGGATTCAATCCCCGCAACGCGGTCGCAGTCACTTTCGA
>JBGPSX010000266.1:0-5884 GCA_041490325.1 Bryobacteraceae bacterium
CGAGACCTTTGCCGTACCGCCTATCCCGTTGATCATCGAAGCAGATATGGCCACCGACCTGAGACTCCGGCTCCACGCGGCCAACTTTTATGTTTGGCGGGCGCCAGGTAAATCGTTTTCGATTCACCTGGGATTCAACGTGATCGAAAAGCTGCAAAAGGAACAATCGCGCGCTACCTCAGAGCATCCCGCGCGGAGCATCAGCGGAGTGCTCCTGGGCCGCTCGATTGAAGGAACATCGTTTGTCGAGGACTTCGTCCTGCTTCCTCGCGACCCGGCTCCCGGCGACGAAGCCGAATTCTCAACCGAAGAACGATTGGCGGATCTCGTTCGCAACCTGCTCGGAGATGCTGAGCGCGGGCGCCATACAATCGGTTACTTTCGCTGGCAGCGCGATGGCCGATTGTGCATGAACACCAGCGATTTGAAAACTGCAAACCGGGTATTTTCCGAGCCAGACAACGTTGTCTTGCTGATTCGGTCGTCCCAAAATACAGGGACTGAAGCCATGTTCTTTCATTGGGAGGACGGTGAAATGCAAACTAATTCAGGCGCCAAGTTTCCTTTCGATCCCGCAAAATTGTCCGCCGGGCTCCAGAACGCCAAATCTGAATCACCTTTGAACGGTAAGGCGAAGCAAGCGGCTTCGCAGGAACTGAAAACTCCTTTCGCGCAACCCATTCCGTGGATGCGTCTCTTACCCACTGTCGCTCTGTGCATTCTCGGCGTCGCCTTTGTTGCGCTCGCCCTGGACGCTGGCTGGGTCGGCTCCCGTAAGCCGTCCGCTCCTGAGATTGGCGGCGTTTACGATAGCCCATTGGGTCTGAGGGTATCGTCACGGTCGAAACAACTGGAAGTTCGCTGGATTCACGATTCCAGCACAATCCGGTCAGCAGACCGGGGATTGATGAAGATTTTCGACGGAGAGATCACCGAAGACGTGCACTTCGACCAACGTCAACTCAAGGACGGATACGTGGCTTATGTGCCTTCAACAAATGACGTGACCATACGCCTGGAAGTCCACGGTTCCGATGGCAGCACCATTGCCGAATCCGTCCGGTCCATCGCCACGCCCTAAGGTAACAACACCAAATTACTCCGCGGAAACGCAAACTTCCGCCCCAATTCATCCACCACATTGACCTGCGCCGTGTACGTCCCCGCAGTCATCTTCGCCAACGGAACCTGAAACTGCATCGGCAGCACCCCCGGCCGCTTATCGGCGAGGTTCGTCAACTGAATCGGGTTCGACTCAAACGCTTTCCTCGCGCCCAGGTACAACGTCAGTTCCGCCGAAACATTCGGAGTCTTGCGTTCGGGATCCACCGCCGGGTCGTAGACTTCGAGATAACAATACAGCGTCTGGTCTTTCCGAAAGACGCGCGTCACGCTCGGAACCAGTTTTTCGCCGCCCTGGACCAGCGGGTGATTGGCGAAGGACTTTTTGTTCTTGTCCGCCGCGCCCACCGCCGCCGAGAGCTGCTCGCGCTGCGATGACCAGATCACCGAACTCAGCCGCAGCGTCTTGGTTTGCTGCGCCAGATCGGGCACTACGAACTTGGTTTCGAACGTGCCCATTTTGCCGCCCAGGTTTTCGCGCGCCAGGAACCGCAGCGTATAGTCGCCCGGCGGAAGCGTCAGTCCGGTGTCGTACTGGAAGCTCTTGCGGCCCAGTTGCGACGCCGACGATTCGTCCAGCTTCACCGTAATTCCGTCCCGGACGGCGGTCACGAGCTTACCCGTCTTATCGCGGACCTGGCCGATGAAATCGAGTTCCAGCGATTCGCGCGATCCCTTCCTGGCCAGGCTGATGGCGGAGCCTGGGATCTTGACCGAGATCGGTACGAAATAGCGATCTCGACCGATTCGAAAATGATCAACTTCGAGCGCGAGAGGAAGCTCGCTCACCGGATCGCCCAGCATGAGAGCGTCCTGTAACTGGCGCTCTTTATCGGAGGAAGTGAACTTCGCGAAAAGTTTGTCGGAGTAGTAACCGTTGCGGTGCTCCAGCTTCACTTGCAGCGTCTTGTCGTTGAGCTTGACGTCGATATGACGATAGCGTCCGTCCTTGGCGGCGTTCGTGCTGTAGTAGCCGACCACGTAGTAGCTGTTAATGTCCTTCTGCGCCTGCGTGATGCCGAGACTCAGGTCGTTGTTGTCCAGCAGCGCCTTGCCGCCCGTGTCCGCGGCCAGTGTGACCAGCGTCTCCTGTTGGTTGTTCCGGCTGTCCACGCGGCCACGTTGATGCGTTCCGCTGAAAACGCCGGTGCCCCGTGGCGAAGCCTCGCTCGCGTTGCCCGACGGTGCTTCAGCTACCAAACCGGTCGCGTCCACCGGATAGAACGCAACGTTCGCGCGCACAGCGGCGTTGACCGTAGCCCGGAGTTGCGATTGATTTTCGACACCGGTTTTCGAAATACCGCTCGAGAAATAAACCAGCGCCTTCTTCTCGGGAAAAACCGCCAGGCGGTGCGCCGCGGTTTCGAGCGCGGCTAGTTTCTGATCGGTATTAAAGATGTTGAATTCGGTTTCGTCGGCCGTGAAGCCGCCCGTGTCGTCCCCTTCAGCAGCGGCGCCGGTGTCGCCCAGGGCGGCCATTTCGCTGGCAGCCCCAACTTGGAATTTCTTGATGGTGCTGATCAACCGGTCGCGGTCGTCGGTGAAGTCTTCCACCGTTTTGAGCGACGCGCCGTACACCATGATCGAGACCAGATCTGAGGCGGACATTTGAGTCTGAAGGAATTTCACCGCGCCGTCTTGCGCGCGAATCTGATCGTCCGGCTGCATGGAGGAGAAGTCGAAGAACAGGATCATCAGCCGCCGATCCTGAAACTTGAGTGGACCGGGAGGCAATGGTTTCGGTGGCTGCACAGGAACAGCGTTGCGTTGGAGCAGGGTTTTCGGTTGATCCGCGATCGCCGGCAGGATGTCACCATCCAGTCGCTGCAACTCGAATACTGAGATCACTTGCGGCTTGCCGTCTTCGAGAACAGTGATGTCTTCCTTCTTGAGATTCGTGACTGGCTTACCGGATTTATCGTGCGCGTAGACATCCACGATCACCAGAGTCGTTTCAGCTCTAAACGTCGCCGGCTGCTGCGCGACACAAACCGAAACGAGCGTCATCAAGCTGAGCCACGACCGCAACCGGGTAATTGAACAACCGCTCCCTCTGGTCACGGCTCGGCCAGCGGCTGTAAACGAGTAACGTGCAATTGCGCAGCTTGTATCCAAAATTCGCGAGCGCCACGACACCCCTTCGCTGCGACAACGTTTCCGAGCCGTGACCAAAGGGAGCGGTTGTGGTGAATTCCTCATCATCCTGTCAAAACCTGAATCGCAAAGTGATCGAAACACTTCGCATCGCGCTGGTCGAGAGCGGCAGTCCGTAAGTGCTCGAGTTGATGGTCGTACCTATACCGCTGATGTTGACGTGATTCAGAACGTTACTCGCATCAGCACGAAATTCCAACGCGCGCCGCTCACCGAGACTAAAGCTCCGTCCAAAAGAGCTGCTAAGGACCAACGAAGCTGGCCCAGGAATTGTATTCCGCCCGGCGTTGCCGAATAGACCAGGCAGTGGCAGAATAAACGCGGCCGTGTTGAAGTACCCGTCGCCCGCGTCCACCGGAAGTCCGGTGGCGTTGGGGCGCGTAGTGCCGTTCGCGCCGGTACCAGCCGAGTCGGAAAGGTTGCCGGCCACGCGCGGATTCAGTGGCACTCCGCTTTGTGCGCGTATGCTTCCGTTCCAGCTCCAGTCTTCGAGCAGCTTGGATGCGAAAGTGTGCTGTGCCAGCAACCGGCTGGTGTGTCCAAAAGGTGAAGTGAAAACGTAGGTGAGGTTCAGCGTGTGGCACCGGTCGAAATTCGACAGACTGCGCTCGGCGCGGATATCCAGATCGTTCTGGGCTAATCCACCGCCAAACGTGGAGGCGTCGTCGATGGACTTGGCGAAGACGTAGTCGATGTTGAAGGAAGCGCCGCGATTGAACCGCCGAATCAGGGAGACGCGCGCCGAATGATAACTGGAGTTAGCATCCGAGGTTTCGAAAGTGAAGCCGGTAGCGTTGCCGATCATGCGGCGCTCTTCGGCCGTGAGCGGCGAGCCAGGCGCCGCGCGATTCGGAAGCCGCAACGTGTCGAGCCGCGTTCCTTTGGTACCGAGATAGCTGGTTTGCAGCACCAGGTGACCCGGCAGGTCGCGCTGGATAGAGAAGTTCCAGGTCTGCGCGTAGGGGATGCGATAGAAGCGATCGATCGCAAAGGTGTTCGTGATCGTTTTTCCGGGAGGCGTGACGGTGAAGCCGGTGGCGAGCGTCAGCAGAGCGTCGGCGCTGGTAATGACGCTATTGCTGTTGGCAAACGGAGGTTGCGCCGAGAGATTGCGCATGAATCCGTTGTAGGCGGCGCCGTTGTAATACCAGCCATAGCCCGCGCGCACCACGGTCTTGCCTTTGGGCCAAGGTCTCCACGCGATGCCGATGCGCGGCGCAAAGTTGTTGCGATCCGGGTTGACCAAGCCGTCTGGGAAAGTCCCGCTGTACGGACCAGTTTGTCCGGGGATGACCTGCGCCACAGCGGTGAAATATGGCGCGATGTCGAGATTGGCCTCGTGGCCGTACAACTCTTGCGGCACTCCGAAGTACTCGTATCGCAGGCCGAAGTTCACGCTGAAGTTCGGCAGCATGCGCCAGTCGTCCTGGCCGAAGAAGGAGTAATTCGTGCCGCGGAAATACGTACTCGTATCGCCGTATCGAATCGAACTGGAGTTCGGGAACCCCAGCAGAAAATCGGCAAAATCGAGGCCGGTGTTTGGAAGGGGCTGGCCGTTCGCATCGAACCCGCTGGTCCCCAGGCCGGTGAAGCTGAAACTGCCCCGGCCATTAGAATCCGTCTTGACGTTGTTCAGGCTGTGCTGCACCAGGCCGCCGAAACCGAGCGTGTGTTTCCCGCGCATCCAGGTGAAGGCTTCGTGAACGTTGATGCTCTGAATACGGCTCTCGGACGCGCTGCCGTCGGTGAGTCCCGCGAAATTGGTGAAGCTCAGATTGGGCGGACCGAAGTTGACCGGATTATTGCTCGTGCCGGCGATGCCCAGCGCGGCCGCGACATTGGTTCCATTCGCGAAGAACGGAACGGCATCGTTGCGGTTGCGGTTGAAAGTGACGCCCAGGATGTTGAATTCGCGGCGCGCGAATGTGTGGGTCCAGTTCAAGCCGACGTTGACGCCTCGGCCCTCGCTATGATCCAGGAATCCAAAAATCTGCGGCGTGAGGCCGGACCGGTCCTGCAATTGGAAATTCAACGCCAGCCGGTCGCGGCGTCCGAAGCTCTGGCCCAGGCGCAGGCCGACGCTTTGGTTGTTGTTGGGCACCGTGGTGGTGAACTGGAAATTCTGAGCGGCGCAACTGCTCAGTGCGCTGGCCGAACACGATCCGGTTTGGTTCGGCTTAGGAAAATAGCTCAGCAAGCCGGCTGCAATGGAACTGATCCCCGAAGCCGGAATCTGATTGCCGGCGAGCGGCAAGTGAGTCGCAGGATCGTAAAGGATGGTATTCGATTGCGAGAAATTGCTGGCGCGTTCCAACAGGGTGGGGACGGTGCCGACTTGGGTGCTCAAATTATCGGCGCGGTTTCCGGTGTAGTTGAAGTTGAAGGTGGTGTTCTCCAGCTTAAACAACTTGGGGATCATGAGTGGTCCGCCGAGTTGGATGCTGTAGCGCTCCTTTGCATACGACGGCTTGTCTATCTCCTGACCGTTGACGGCGAACGGCCGCGCGTCGAAAGCGGAATTCTGAAGAACGACATTGACCATGCCGTGGATGGTCTGCTGGCCGCGATTTCTACGATTGCCGATCAGTCCGGTATCGGTTGCGTTCCG
>JBGPSX010000267.1:0-5852 GCA_041490325.1 Bryobacteraceae bacterium
AAAGGGAGTGCTGAAGAACTTTCTGCTGACGCGCACGCCGGTCTTCAAGGAATTCGAAGGCTCCAACGGGCGCGCGAGATTGCCTGGCGCCTTTGGCTCGCGATCGCCGGGCTTTGGGAATCTGTTCATTCGATCTTCACAAACGGCGCCGGCGGGAGAAATGAAGAAGAAACTGATGGAGCTGTGCCAGCAGCGGAACAAGCGCTATGGCCTGCTGGTGCGGAAGTTGGATTATCCATCTTCGGCTTCGATCCCGGAATTACGCCGTCTGGCTCAGGCGGGCGGAGGAGGCCGGCCGGTCAGCCAGCCACTGTTGATCTACAAAGTGTATGCCGACGGCAAAGAGGAGCTGGTGCGCGGCGTTCGTTTCCGTGGCTTGTCGACGCGATCGTTCAGAGACATAGCGGCGGTATCGGACGAGAGTTACGTCTTCGATTTCGTCGACTCCAACGCGGTGTTGGCGCTGATGGGCGCGGGCAGCTTCATCACCACTGCCGCGGTGATTGCGCCTGCGGTCCTGTTCGACGAACTCGAGGTCGAGTCCGTGCAGGAGGAAGTTCAGAAACCGCCTATCGTGCCGGCGCCTACGCTGACAGGAGAATTGACCGGACAGAAGACAATGGGTGTGAAGCCGAAGACAACTGTGGCGCGCAGCACCTGACATGCAGTTGCTGAGCCGCGCCATCTTCCGCGAAGTTGCGAGCAGCGCCTTGCTCGGAACGTTTCTTTTTACGTTCGTGTTATTCCTGCAGCGCGTTGGCAGGCTGTTTGAGATTCTGGTGCGCAGCTCCGCCCCTCCGCCCACGGTCGGGTATCTGTTCGCCCTGGCGATTCCGTTCACCCTGACCTTCACATTGCCGCTGGGCGTGCTGGTGGGCGTACTCATCGCGCTCAGCCGGATGTCGAGCGACGGAGAGATTACGGCCATGCGCGCGGCCGGGGTTCCGAGCCGCAAAGTGATCGCGCCGGTTCTGCTGTTCGCCACGCTCAGCACGCTGGTAACGGCAGCCGCGTCACTGTGGCTTACGCCGTATGCCACCTGGCGCACTTACAAGGTGCTGAACCAGTTGGTGGCCGCCGAGTTGACGGCGGAAGTTCAGCCGCGCGTCTTCGAAGAACAGTTCCCCAATCGGGTGCTGTATGTGAGCGACGTGATTCCAGGCTCGCTGACGCGTTGGCGCAATGTTTTCATCGCTGACACTTCGGCGCCGGACCAGCAACCGAAGCAGGATCATGAACGCGGCGAAGGACCGCGCGTCACGGTTGCGTCGGAAGCAATTGCAGTGCCCGACGTCACGCGTAACGTGATCCAGCTCTCGCTCCAAAACGGCGCGACGTATGAGGTCGGCAAGAACATCACGGACTACTACATCACTTCAGCGCCTAAAGGCGAACAGATTCTCGAGGCGACCAAGCCGAATGAAGTGCACGCCAAGGGTTATACCGAGATTGATACGATCCCGCTGTATCGCTCCGCCTATAACGACCCGGCGCTGGATCGCGACAGCGTTATACAGGCGCGCATCGAGTTGCATCAGCGGCTGGCGCTGCCCCCGGCGTGTTTTCTGCTGGCCCTGATCGGCATCCCACTGGGCGTATCGTCGCGCAAGGGCGGCAAGTCGAGTGCGTTCGTGGTTACGGTCGCGGTGGCGTTCATCTACTGGATGGGATTGATCGGCGCCAACGGCTTGGCGAAACAGCAAAAGCTACCGGTCGGCGTCGCGATGTGGATGCCCAACGCGGTGTTTGCGCTGGCAGCGATCATTTTGCTTGCCAGACTGGAGCGGCCCGGGGATCGCGACTGGATGGGTTTGATCAGCGCCGGCATGAGCTCGGCGTGGCGACGGCTGCGAGGAAGCCTGACGTCAGCGTCTGCGTTGGCGGCGCGAGGGAACCGGCGCTCATGGCGCAATTTCCTGGTGCCGCAGGTAGTGGACACGTACGTGTTGCACAGCTTCCTGTTTTATTTCGCGTTGCTGCTGATCAGTTTCGTGCTGATGACGCACGTGTACACGTTCTTCGAGCTGTTGAGCGACATCGTCAAGAACCACATCGCGATGTCGCGCGTGCTGACGTATCTGCTTTTCCTGACGCCGGAGTTGATCTACGAACTAGCGCCGCTGGCCGTCTTGGTGGCGGTGCTGATCACTTTCGGCATTCTTACCAAGCACAACGAAGTGACCGCGTTCAAGGCTTGCGGCATCAGCCTGTACCGGCTGGCGGTTCCGGTGTTGGCGGCGGCGGTGTTGTTGAGCGGCGGATTGTTTGCTTTCGATCATTACTATGTTCCGGGAGCGAATCGAATACAGGACGCGATTCGGAAGGAGATCAAAGGCAAACCGGTGCAGACCTATGTGCATCCGGAACGGCAATGGGTCTTCAATCCTGGCTCGAAGAACGATCCGCGCATTTTTTACTACAAATATCTGGATCCGGGCCAGAAGCTGATGGTGGGTCCGCAGGTCTACGAACTGGATCCGGCGGATTTCCGGATTCGGAGGCACATCGCGGCGGAGCGGGCGCGCTGGGAGCCTACGCTCGGAACCTGGATTTTCGAGAATGGCTGGAGCCGGGACTTTTTTTCACGGCAGGAGAAGTTCAATAACTTCAGTGGGCAGGCCACCACGTTTAAGGAGATTAACGAGCGCCCGGATTATTTCCTGCAGGAGGTTTTGCAAGATCAGCAAATGAACTTCCAGCAACTGGCGGCTTACATCGGCGATCTGCAGCGCAGCGGCATCGACACCATTACCCTGCAAGTGCGGTTCTACCGGAAGTTCGCGCTGCCGTTGTTCGCGCTGGTGATGGCGCTCATCTCCATACCTTTCGGTTTTATGGCGGGGAACCGTGGCGCGATGGCGGGAGTGGGCGTCAGTTTTTCGATTGCGATCGCTTACTGGGCCCTCGGCAAGTTGTTCGAGCAGCTTGGAGACATCAATTTGTTGCCGGCTGCGTTGGCGGCGTGGTCGCCGGATGTTCTGTTCGCGACGGCGGGCATGTATTTCTTCAGCCGCTTGCGGACATAGCAACGTGGCGCACGCACTCTTGCGTGCTGCGTTCACACTCGTGTGAACGGGTATTTGTTCGATCGCCGGGCGTGCGCATGAGTGCGCACGCGGCACGCAAGAGTGCGTGCGCCACGTGGTTGTCATTCCGGCTTCTTATTTGTTCCCGGAGGTGGGCCGGCGTCTCTTCGGATAGACGGCTCGCACGACGCTTTTCGCTTTGGCCGGGCTCTTGGCCGATTTGGGATCGGGACGTTCGGCGCGGGCGATGGCGGCTTTTACGAAATTCTTGAGCGCCGGTTTGGCGAGGTCGAGTGAGTTCGAAACTCGGATGTGGCGAATCCAACGGCCGTTTCCCTGCAGCAGCTTTTCGGGATCCGCGAGCTGCGATCCTTGATTGAATCCAATATTCACCCAGTTCGCATACACGGCGATGTGAATGAAGCTGTCGCTCGGCCGGCCGGTGAAGGAATAGCCACTTGCGACGGCGTTGTAGGCATCGTAGATCAATTCGCTGGCATCCGGCGCTTCCCCAAGCACCAGCGCGCGTGTTGTCAATGCGAGCTCAGTGATCCGAGGTCCGTACGGTGACAGGAACTTGAGATACTCGGGTATTGGTGACGGTACACTTCGTTTCATTGTTCTTCCTAGGATATTCGGAAGCATGAACGCAATGTTGCGCGGGTCGCGTGCTGTAGTCCTTTCGGCCGCACTGCTGGCATTTCTGTTCGCCACCAATATTTACCGCGCAACCACACAATCGATCACCATCGACGAAGCCTTCACCTACAACCATTTCGTCGCCAGCCGGCACGGCGTGGCCGCGTCGGAGTCGCCTTATAACGACAATCTCAATGCATGGCTTTGCAGGCTCAGCGTCGGACTGTTGGGCGTATCCGAGTTTGCGATGCGTCTCCCCAGCCTGCTGGGTGGATTGCTCTATTTTGTTTTCCTGTTTCGACTGTGCCGTTTGATTTTTGGAGATTCGGGATGGTTGTTGCTCGCCGTGGCGCTGAACAGTCTGAATCCATTTGTGCTGGATTACCTGTCGGCGGCGCGCGGCTACGGCATGGGTTTAGGATTCTGGACGCTCGGCGCTTATTACCTGACTCGATACGTTATAGACGGTACGGCGACAGTGCTGTTGGTGAAAGCGGGAATCGCGCTCGGGCTGGCTGTGGGATCGCACGTGACGGAGACATTCGGCGTGGTTGCGCTGGAGGCTGCTTTCGCAGTGATCATTTTGCTGGACCGTTTATTGGACGGCCGGGGCGGCTTGCGAATGTTGGTGCGCGGTATCGTGCCCTTGGGTGTCTCGACTGGCGTGGTGGCGAGCGCGATCTTGTGGGCGACTCTGCACAATCTTCAGACCAAGTTCATCGATAACGTCAGGGATCGATATGTGGACGGCGTAAAGTCGCTGGTGGACGCCATCGTTTTCTACAAACCAACGATAATCACGTCTTTCGAATCGGATCGTGACCCTGTGCACCGGTTGGCGTGGCTCCTGCTTCCGGTCTTATTGGTGGGCTTGATCGTTGCTGCCGGCGCGATCGTGCTCCGATGGCGCAAGACGCGGGACTTGAGAGAGTTGGATGGGGACGATCGAGTGCTCTTGATCTTTTCCAGCACGGTTCTACTTACGTTTCTACTGCTGTGGATCGAGCCGGCGCTCCTGCATCACGGCTACTTTGCAGATCGGCGTTTGCTGTTTACGCTGCCGATGATTTTGGTCGCGGGTCCGTTGTGGGCGCGATGGCTGATGCGCAGAGTAAATCTGGCCGGGTACGTCAGCGTGGCGCTGTTGAGCTTGCTGGCTGTGCAATTCGCGCTCGAGTTCAACCTGAAGTATTACCGCGGATGGGAGTTCGATGCTGAGACCAAGAGAGTGGCCGGCATCCTGCGCGACCGGCACACGTCTCAATCGAACCAGCAGATCCGCGTCGGTGTCAATTGGCTTCTGGCCGAGAGTCTGAATTTCTATCGCGTGCGCTACGGGCTGGACTGGATGGCTGCGGTTACCCGGGATTCGCCAGAATGCTCTTACGACTACTACTACGTCCTTGCAACCGACATTTCTCGACTGCGCCGCTTTGGCGTGCGGGAGTTGTACCGCTGTGACACGGCTCAAACCGTCCTGGCTGAACCAGGAGAGGAAGCGCGGAAGCGTCTCGTTGCGTTGCGCGAAGGAGGCTTTCTTGGAGTACCGGTCTGCAGCGCGGACGTAATGACCGACGCACCATTCGTTGAACTGGGGCACGCCGGCGCGCAACGGCACCTGCTCAGAGATTTCATGGAAGGCGCGGAAACAGATCAATGGCGCTGGACGTTCGCGAGACCCGCGCTACTGTTCCATGTTTCCGAGCGGGCAAACATGAAATTCAAGATGGACTTCTTGATTCCTAGCCAGACATTCAAAAGTACAGGTCCGCTGCGAATGACAGTGTGGCTCAATGGCAGACGGCTCGGGGAGAAGACGTATGATGCGCCTGAACAACAGACGTTTGAGCAGGCCGTTTCGCCGGAGTGGCTGCGCAGCGACGGAATTTCTCTAATCGAAACGACGCTAGACAAGTACTTGGTCGCCGATGACGGGCAGAAGCTGGGCTACCTGTTCTTACGCGGCGGTTTTATCCCCGCCGCGCAATGAATCCGGTTTACGGCGTCGGCTTGGTTGGAGTGATCGGTGTTCCAATAATGTCGCCAGAAACCACCAACTCAACCCGGCGATTCTTCTGGCGCCCCGCCGCGGTGTCGTTCGACGCCACAGGGTTCTCCTTGCCGAAGCCCTGCGCGCTCACGCTTTCATTCGCGAGCCCCTGGCTGGTGAGATAAGTCTGGACCGCG
>JBGPSX010000268.1:0-5840 GCA_041490325.1 Bryobacteraceae bacterium
GAGTCGCTGTACGATTACGGCGCCTCCCGCTGGTCGGCGGTCAGCTTTATCGGTGACACGGCCAGAAAATATCGCTTGACAGGGGCGGCCTTCTCATGGAAGCCGTGACCAAAGGGAGCGGTGGTCCAGGTATTCGCGGCCGCTCGTCCTTCCATCGCTACTCCACGTCGCAACATGTCATCGATAGCTGACTGGCTGTAGCCGAGGCTCTTGAGAATCCCCACGGTGTGCTCGCCGACCTCGGGCGCCAACCTCGGCTTTTCCTTTTCCATACCCGCTACAGTGAGTGGGCTCGCCACAGTTCGCAGGCCGGGCTCGATCTCCGGGAACATGCCGTTCGTCTCCATCTGCGAGTCCAGCGCCGCTTGCTCGGTGCTCGGCACCGGGCCCCAGATGACGTCGTGCTGCCGAAAGATCTCGGTCCACTCGTTCATATCTTTGACGGCGACCACGGCGTCGATGATCGCGACCAACGCCGAGCCGTTCACGCGCCGTAGTTCCGGCGTTGCAAAGCGGAGATCGTCAATGAGATCCTCGCGAGCCAGCGCGCGGCAGAGATTCGGCCAGTCCTTGCGGGGATCGAGGCAGCAAGTCAGGAAGCGGCGCTTATCGCGAGTGACGTAATGATTTACGAGCGGATTCACAGTCGTGGTGCGCGTGCGCTTGGGCTCGAACTGCGCACCCACAAGCGCCGCCTGAATCCCGCACGAATTAGCCCACGCGCCGTTGGCCATCAACGACGTCGTGATATTGAGCCCCTTACCGGTCCGCTCGCGCTGATACAGGCCGAGCATGATTCCGCCGAACAGCGCCATGGAGGTGGGGTGATCCCCGAAACCTGCGGGCGATTGCGCGGGCTCGGCGTCGGCATTGTGCATCGTGGACATCAAACCCGAGCGCGCCCAATAGGCCGTGACATCGTATCCAGGCTTGCCGGATTCGTCGCCCGCCTGTCCGTATCCGGTCAGATAGGCGTAGATCAAGCGATCGTTCGTGGACGCGAGGTCCTCATAGGCGATGCGGAACTTCGCCAGCAGCGCCGGCTGATAATTCGTGAGGAAGACGTCGGCGGTCGCGACCAGCTTGAGCAGCGCGCCGTGCGCGGCCGCATCGTTGAGGTCCAGCGCTATGCTTTTCTTGTTCCGGCCATCCAGAATCCAGCAGTAATGCAACGGTGATACCGGCATACCGGGCACCAGCGACAAGTAGCGATACGGATCGCCATAAGGTGGCCGCTCGATCTTGATCACCTCGGCGCCAAAATCCGACATGACGACTGCCGCGGCGGGACCGGCGATGTAGGTGCCGCAGTCGATCACGCGAATTCCAGAGAGAATATTTTTCCGCCCGGACATGCGTCTATGATTTACGCGGGTGGAAAATGATGATGTGCTGCCGAGGGAGCACTTCGATGACTTGGTCTAGCTCGAAGCCCTCGGCTTCTACTTCCGTTTTGACCTCGGTCACGCTCATCTTGTGTTCCGGACGAATCGGAACTTTCGGATCTTCCTTGCGGTATTCCAGCAGAACCAGGCGGCCATCGGGCTTGAGCGACTCCCGCATTTTTTGCAGCATGACTTGCGGTTGTCCGAATTCGTGGTAGACGTCGACCAGCAGGATCAAGTCGATTTTCCCGGCGGGCAGTTTGGGATCCGCCTCGGCGCCCAGAACGGTTTCGACGTTCGAGAGTTTCTCGCGTTGGGCTCGCGCGCCAAGCCTGGTCAGCATTTCAGGCTGCAGATCGTTGGCGTAAACTTTGCCATTCGGGCCCACTCGCCGCGCCATGCGGAGCGACATGTAGCCCGTGCCGGCTCCGACGTCCGCAACGGTCATGCCGGGACGGATTCCGATCGCGTCCAGAGCTTTATCGGGCTCTTCCTCTGTTTCGCGCTCAGGCCGATCCAGCCACCCAGCGCCGCCAACGCCCATCACCGGCGCAATCTGGCGTCCGGTTAGCGGGTGCACCGACTGCGCGAACAGTGGGGACAGGAACAGGATCAGAACAAGGATCAGCGCCATCTGTTCCACTGTCCTTCAATGTCTCGATGAAGTCAACGCGGCGCCCGGATGGCTAGAATGGTTTCAGACGGAAAACTATGAAATACCTGATCGCGCTGATTCTGGCGGCTCAGGTGGCTATGCTAGCCGCTCCGGCCCCGAAGAAATTTGCGATCGTGAATGCGGCCTTTGCGCAGAACGATGACGGTCCGGCGGCGGCCAGGGACGAGCAATTTGTTCCCGGCGAAACGCTTTTCTTCCGATGCCAGGTGGAAGGCTACAAGAGGACGGAGAAGGACGAGGTCCATCTCACCTACCAAGTGGAAGCCAAGGACGCTCGCGGCGCCGCTCTGCTTGCGGCCGAAAACAGAGTGGTTCAATCCACGCTCGCGCCCGAAGACAAAGAGTGGTCTCCGAAGATTCGCTACACCGTCATCGTGCCGCCGCTGGCCGATTCCGGGGAGTATGCGGTTCTGGTAAAAGTCACCGACGAACTGGCAGGCGCATCGATTGAAGCACGTGTTCCATTTGCCGTTCGCGGCCGCGAAGTCGCGCCGAGTGACACCCTGGTGGTTCGCAATTTTCGCTTTCTGCGGAACGAAGACGATGACAAGCCGCTACCACTTGCCGCGTATCGTCCCGGCGATGCGTTGTGGGCGCGCTTCGACATGACCGGCTACAAGATCGGCGAGAAGAACCAGTTCGACATTGAATATGGTCTGGTGGTGCTGCGCGCCGACGGATCCACGGCCTATTCGCAGGCGCAGGCCGCGGCTTCGAAAGAACAGCCGCCTTATCCACAGCGCTATCAGCCGGGCGTTTTGAACCTGAATATGCCGAAAGACATCAAGACCGGCCAATACACCATCGTGCTGAAAGTCCGCGACAATCTCGGCGATCAGAGCTACGAGACGAGGGAAAAGTTTTCGATAGAGTAAGGCCGAGACGAATCTTCTCCTCCTCGCACTACCTCTTCGGATTATGGCCCTCTTCCGGACTCGTAGTGCGGCTGTCTTCGGCATCGAAGCCCATCTCATTGACGTCGAAGTGGACATGTATCCGGGTGGAAACGCGCGCGACTTCATCACCGTCGGAATGCCGGATACCGCTGTGCGAGAAAGCCGCGAGCGCATCAAATCGGCGCTGCTCAATTCTGGTTTCGGATATCCGAACAAATCCGTAACCATTAATCTGGCCCCGGCGAATATTCGTAAAGAGGGCGCCGGCTTCGATCTGCCGATGGCGCTCGGGATTCTGGGAGCGATGGGAACGGTCGGCGAGACCAACGAACATTTGCTGGTCGGCGAACTGTCGCTCGACGGGTCATTGCGGCCGGTGCGTGGCGCTTTATCAATCGCGGTGTGCGCACGCCGGCAGGGCATCCGCAATCTGCTGGTTCCCGCGGACAATGCGCCGGAGGCGGCTGTCACGGAAGGCGTGCGCGTCTTCGGGATGCGCCACTTGGCCGAGGTCGTGAAGTATCTCAATCAGCCGGATCAGTTCCAGCCGACTGCCTGTTCAGGCGCCGTCGATATCGCGGCCGACGCAGCCATGCCGGACTTCTGCGAGGTGCGCGGCCAGACCATGGCGAAGCGTGCGCTGGAAGTGGCGGCGGCAGGAGGACACAACGTTCTGTTGATTGGGCCGCCGGGCTCGGGCAAGACCATGCTGGCCAAGCGATTTCCCAGTATTCTTCCGCCGTTGACGTTTCAAGAAGCGATCGAGACCACGCAGATCCACAGTGTCGCGGGACTGCTGCCGCGCGGAATCGGCTTGCTGGGACAACGTCCGTTTCGCTCGCCGCATCACACCATTTCTGACGCAGGCCTGATTGGTGGTGGCTCCGGGACGCCGCGGCCGGGCGAGGTCAGCCTGGCGCACAACGGCGTGCTGTTTTTAGACGAGTTGCCCGAGTTTCCGCGCAACGTGCTTGAAATGCTACGCCAGCCGCTCGAAGAGTCGTCCGTTTCGCTGGCTAGAACGAACATGACGCTGTCGTTTCCGTCGGATTTTATTTTGATCGGCGCTATGAACCCGTGCCCCTGTGGCTTTTTTTCGGACCCGAGCCACGAATGCCGCTGCACCGGAGCGATTATTCAACGCTACCTGAGTAAAGTGAGCGGGCCCTTGCTCGATCGCATCGACTTGCATGTCGAAGTACCGGCCGTGGCTTACAAAGAGCTGCGAGGCAATGACAATGGAACCAGCTCCGCCGAAATGCGTGCCCGGGTGGAGGCAGCCCGCACGCTGCAACAACAACGCGGATTCTACAATGCGCGCATTCCGTCGCGGCAATTGCGCAAACTCTGCGCGCTGGATGAAGCCGGCGAGCGCACGCTTGAAATGGCCGTCCGCCGCATGGGCCTGAGCGCCCGCGCGCACGATCGTATCCTCAAGGTCGCGCGCACCATCGCCGACCTCGATCACGCCGATCGAATCGTTGCGAAGCATTTGGCTGAAGCGGTGCAGTATCGCAGCCTTGACCGCAGTTACTGGAGTTGAAGAAACATCGCGCGCGACCAGGACCGGGTGAGGATGCAGCCCCGCATCGCAGTGGTAGCATCAATTCGTATGCGCTGGCTCAGGCTAATTCCCGTTCTAATGCTGATAATGCCGGCTGGCATTTTCGGCCAACCGCCAATTTTGACGTCGGTGCTGAATTTCGGGAGTCACGAAGCGCGTTTTTCACCCGGGGTCTTAGCCGAGGTTCGCTACCAGTCCGCGGAATCATTTAACAACTGGACTGCGCAAGTCGGCGGCCGGCCAGTGACCGTAATGGACAATGGGGACGGCCTGAGCTTCAACATTCTGTTGAGCAAAGATCAGCCGCTTGGACCAACAACGGTGGTCGTTACTACACGCGCAGGTAATTCGGGGCCTTACAGCATCAATGTGGATGCATACGCGCCGGGCTTAGTGGGTACAGCACCGATGCGAACCCCCAATGCGCCATCGCCGTTCGACTGCAAACCCGGGTTAACAGCAACGGCTGGTGAGACACTAACGCTACTTGCGGTCGGGCTCGGAGCGACCGATGGGTCGGCTTCTCATGCGACCCTCGCGAAACCAAGCATCACTGTTGGTGGCAAATCAGCGGAGGTCGTCGATTCTGGGGACGGTGGGCCTCTCGGAATTTACAAAGTCCGATTCATCGTGCCTCCAGGGGAAGGCTGGCATCATGTCGTACTCACGATTGCAGGCCAGCAAAGCAACGAGATAAATCTTCCGGTCGGCAGAGCCATGCTGAACATAGCAACCCCGACGTTTCGCCATGATGCTGCCGCGCCAGAGGCGATCGAAACCGCTTACTCGTGCAGCAGCGGCGGCGGTTTGGCAAACGTGGATCGGTTAGTGTCGGGAAGCCCGCCAAATCTGCCCACGAACCTGGGTGGCACCACAATCAAAGTCAAAGATTCGAACGGTGTGGAGCGGCTCGCACAACTTTACGGTGTTGTCCCGCATCAGGTGAACTATTTGATTCCGCCTGGTACGGCAGCCGGGCTCGCAACCGTCACAGCAACTTCGTCCGACGGCGTCATAACGGAAGGGGATGTCCACATTCAGTCCGTCGCGCCGAGCTTCTTCTATGGGGGTTTGCAGGTTGTTCGACTTCGTGACGGCGTTCAGACGATTGAATCAACCGTCAAGGATGGCGCCGCAGGAAATATCGACATGGGTCTGGATAGCGACCAAGTGTACCTGGTGATGTACGGAACCGGACTTCGTTCCCGCAGTTCGTTGGCGAACGTCAACGTCAAAATCGGCGGGATAGACGTGCCGGTGGAGTACGCGGGCGCGCAAAGCCAGCTTCCCGGATTGGATCAAGTGAACTTGAAGTTGCC
>JBGPSX010000269.1:0-5838 GCA_041490325.1 Bryobacteraceae bacterium
AGTCTCTGCGGCAATCCAAAGACCCAGGAACGCATGCAGTATATGCTTAAAACAGGCAAACCACTCAGGAACTAGGAGGATGATGAAGACTTCACTCAAACCGCTCCCTTTGGTCACGGCTCGGCCTGTGGCGCCGTCCGACAAATCGATAGGTACGATCGACAGAACGCTCTCCGACAAATCGATGCTTGCACTGTCCGACAAATCGACGCTTACGATCCACAGCCGCTGGCCGAGCCGTGACCAAAGGGAGCGGTTCCAAAAAAGTTCATCATCCTTAGGAAGCTGAAAAACTAAATGGAAGCCGTAATCGTCGATTGTCTCCGAACCGCCGTCGGCAAAGCCCCCAAAGGCGCGCTTCGCACCACCCGTCCGGACGATCTGGCCGCCACAGTCTTCCGCCAACTGCTCGAAAAATATCCAGCAGTAGCGCCAGCCGAAATCGACGACGTGATCCTGGGCTGCGCCAATCCGGAAGGCGAATCCGGAATGAACATGGCGCGCATAGCCGCACTCCGCGCAGGCTTGCCCGACTCTGTCCCCGGCGTCACCATCAATCGCTTTTGCTCATCCGGACTGCAAGCTATCGCGATGGCGGCCGACCGTATTCGCTCCGGTGGCGCGCAGATTATTATTGCCGGTGGCGCGGAATCGATGAGCATGATTCCGATGGGTGGTTATAAGTTCGCGCCGAATCCGTGGATGGTCGACCATCTGCCGCAGATCTACATGGGCATGGGGCTGACCGGCGAAGAAGTTCAGCGCAAATACGGAATCAGCCGCGAGGAAGCCGACCAGTTTGCGTATCGCAGCCATCAGAACGCTCTGCGGGCTCAGGCCGAAGGCAAGTTCAATGAGGAGATCGTTCCCGTCGAAGTACACACGACCATCCTCGAAAACGGCGCGCCGCACGAACACCAGACTGTCTTCAAGAAAGACGAAGGCCCCCGCGCCGACACATCCATCGAAGCCTTGGGCAAACTGAAGGCGGTTTTTCAAGCCGATGGCGCAGTAACAGCCGGCAATTCTTCGCAAACCAGCGACGGCGCCGCCGCCGCTTTGATCATGTCCGATAAGAAAGCCAAGGAACTGGGACTCAAACCGATGGCGCGCTTCGTCAGTTTCGCGGTGGCCGGTGTGCCGCCCGAAATTATGGGCGTAGGACCGGTGGTGGCAATCCCGAAAGCATTGACGATGGCGGGCTTGAAGACGGACGACATCGATGTCATTGAATTGAACGAAGCCTTCGCGGTGCAAGCCCTGGCCGTGATTCAAAAGACCGGGCTCGATCCGGAACGAGTGAATCCCAACGGCGGAGCCATCGCTCTGGGTCATCCGCTGGGATGCACCGGGGCCAAGCTGACAGCCACAATCCTGCGTGAAATGAAGCGCCAAGATCTAAAGTATGGAATGGTAACCATGTGCGTGGGAGGCGGCCAAGGCGCGGCCGGCATTCTCCAACGCCTCAACTAGAAACGAGAAATTGATATGGCCACTTCGACTCTTTCCCCGACCAAACACAAAGGCGGATCCTTTCTCCTCGAATCGACCTCAGCCGGCGATATTTTTTCGCCCGAAGACTTTACCGACGAGCATCGCGCGATTGCCCGCACTACCGAGGACTTCTGGAACAAAGAGGTCGCGCCGAACGTGGATGCCATTCAGCATCAGGAGCCCGGGCTCGCGGTGAAGATCCTGCGCAAGTCCGCCGAGCTAGGGTTGACCGCCGTTATTCTGCCTGAGAAATTTGGCGGCATGGAAATGGATCTCACCTCCATGATGATCGTCGCCGAGGGCGTTTCCAAAGACGGTTCTTACTCGGGCTGGCACGGCGCGCACACCGGCATCGGGACCCTGCCTCTGCTGCTATTCGGCACCGAAGAGCAGAAGCAGCGCTATCTTCCCAAACTCGCGAGCGCTGAAATGGTCGCCGCGTATTGCTTGAGCGAGCCACAGGCCGGCTCCGACGCGCTGGCCGCAAAAACGCGCGCCGATCTCAGTCCCGACGGAAAGCATTACATCCTCAACGGGCAGAAGATGTGGATCACTAACGGCGGCGGCGCCGATTTCTATACCATCTTTGCCAAGGTCGGGGGAGAAAAGTTCACTGCCTTTTTGGTGGAGCGAAAATACGTCGGAGTTCAGCCGGGCGCTGAAGAAAAGAAGATGGGCATCAAGGGTAGCTCCACCACGGCTATCTATCTCGACAACGTCAAAGTGCCGGTGGAAAACGTTCTCGGCGAAATTGGCCGCGGCCACATCATCGCGTTCAACATCTTGAACCTCGGCCGTCTGAAGCTCGGCCCCTTCGCAATCGGCGGCGCGAAAGAGGTACTCCGTCTTTCGCTCAAGTACGCCAAGGAACGGAAAGCTTTCGGAAAATCGATCGCCGAGTTTGGAATGATCCAACACAAGCTGGCCGAGATGGCCATCCGGATCTACGCCACTGAATCCACCAGCTATCGTGTGGTTGGTCTGATCGAGAACGATCTGGAAGGATTCTCCTGGAGCCAGCCCAACGCCGGCGCGACCATGCTCAAGGCGGTGGAAGAGTTCGCGGCCGAGTGCTCCTACATCAAGGTATTCGCATCCGAAATGCTCGACTACGTGACCGACGAGGGCGTACAGATTCACGGCGGCTACGGCTACCATCAGGACTACGCGGTGGAGCGATCCTACCGCGATTCCCGCATCAATCGGATTTTCGAAGGCACCAACGAAATCAACCGCCTGCTGGCTACCGGCATGTTGCTGAAGCGCGCGCAACGCGGCCAGTTGGGATTGGTGGAAGCCGTCAAGAAACTGCAAGGGGAGATTCTTTCCGGGGCCACACCCGCGGCCGGCCAAAGTGAAGAGATCCGGATGGTGGAGAGCGCCAAGAAGGTTGCGCTTTTCGCTCTAGGAATCGCGTATCAGAAATACGCGGCGGCGCTGGAGGAACAGCAGGAAGTTCTCGCCAGCATTACCGACATCGCGATGAATACCTTTGCCATGGAATCCACGCTCTTGCGTACCCAAAAAATCGCCAAGCTCAACAAAGGCGACATCGCGGCCGACATGTGCTCAGTTTTTCTACGCGAAGCCATGGAGACCGTGGAAAGCGCGGCGCGCAATGTTCTGGCCGCCAGCTCGGAAGGCGATGGACTTCGAACCAACCTGGCGATTCTCAAGCGCTTCACCAAGTTCGAGCCTGTGAACGCTATTGCGACCCGCCGAAAGATCGCCGCGCGCCTCCTGGAAGCCGATCGCTACGTCGTCTAAGATCGTCATCACTGTCGGCCTGCCTGGGTCGGGCAAGTCGACTTATCTTGCTCGCCAGAAGGTCAACGCGATCTCATCAGACGAGATCCGCCGCTTGCTGGCCGATGATCCCACCGATCAGAGCATCCATGCCAAGGTTTTCGCCACGATCCGCTATCTGATTCGGCAACGGATCGCGGTCGGCCGTCGAATCACGTACGTAGATGCGACCCACCTGACTCGTTGGGAGCGCCGCCCATACGTCCAGCTCGCGCGGCGCTATGGCTCAAAGCTCGAAGCTCTGTACTTCAACGTACCGATTGAAATTTGCATTAAGCGCAACAAGAAGCGAGACCGGAAAGTCCCCGAGGAAGCCATCCGCAAGATGGCCAACCGTCTTCAGCCGCCCACGAAAAAAGAAGGCTTCAGCCGCGTGATCGAACTGAAGTAGCCGCGCGCTACTCCGGGCCCACCTGGACGATCAACTTTCCCGCATTCGAACCATCGAACAGTTTTCCCAACGCCTTCGGTGCGTTCTCCAAGCCCTGCACTACATCGACGCGGTATTTCAACTTGCCCTGCAGCAGCCAGCCGATCATCGCCGTGAAAGCCTCTTCGGCGCGATTGGAGTAGTCGGTACACAGAAAACCTTCCATGCGCGCGCGCTTCATGATTAACATCGCCAGATTCGACGGGCCTGGCAGCGGCTTGCCGGCGTTGTATTGCGAAATCATGCCGCAGACGGATATTCGGGCGCGCAGATTGATGAGGTTTAATACTGCTTCCAGAATTTCGCCGCCGACGTTGTCGAAGTAAATATCGATTCCTTCGGGGCAATGGCGGCGCAAGGCCTCCGGCACATTCTCGGTTTTGTAGTTTATGGCCGCATCGTAGCCGAGCTCTTCTTTGATCCACCGGCATTTCTCATCACTGCCGGTCAATCCCACTACGCGGCATCCCTTGATCTTGCCGATCTGGCCGGCCAGCGAGCCCACTGCGCCGGCAGCGGTCGAAACAACCAACGTCTCGCCGGGCTTCGGCTGTGCGATGTCGAGCAGTCCGAAATACGCTGTCAATCCAATGTGTCCCAACAAGCCGAAGAACGCCGTCATCGGTACCGGCAGGCCCTTCGGAAGCTTGCTCAGCGCCGGTCCCGGCGCCAGCGTGTATTGCTGCCAGCCGAGCAATCCCTGCACCAGGTCGCCCGCGGCAAATCCAAAATGCTTCGACTCCACGACCAGGCCGATTCCGCCACCGCGCATCACGTCGCCGAGCGCCAGCGCCGGCAGGTATGATTCGGCTTCATTCATCCACACGCGATTGGTCGGATCCAGCGAGAGATAGACGTTCCGCACCAGCACCTGTCCCTCGACCGGCGCTCCAACTGGAGCTTCGTTCCAGCGAAAATCTGATTCTTTCACGAGTCCGCTGGGACGCGCCGCAATCAACCACTGATGATTCACTTCCATGGGGAAGAGTATACTGTGCCTAAACGATGCCAACCAAGTTGTTTGTCCGAATCGTGTTGTGTCTCGCGCTGATTTCTTTGCTTGCTTGCCAGCAACGGACCAAAAGACTGATTGGCGTCATACCCAAAGCGACCTCACATCTATTCTTTATGTCGGTTCACGCCGGCGTACGAGCGGCGGAGAAAGATTTCAATGTCGAGGTCCTGTGGAACGGGCCGCGCGAGGAGACTGAATACTCCAGACAAATCGAGATCGTTGACTCCATGATCGCGCGCCGGGTCGACGCTCTAGCGATCTCCGCCACCGATCACACTGCGCTCGTCAAGCCGGTAAAACGCGCCATAGACGCCGGCATTCCAGTCTCTGTCTTCGATTCAGGTCTGGACGTCACCGGCTACGTGACCTTCGTCGCCACGGATAACCATGGCGCGGGCGAGACTGCTGCCAGACGGCTGGCCGAACTGGTTCACGGCAAGGGCAAAATCGCCGAGCTCATGCACAAACCGGGCGGCATGTCGACCGGCGAACGCGAGCGCGGATTTGAAGAAGTGATGGCCAAGGAATTTCCCGGCATTCAGATCGTCGCGCGCCAATACGGAATGGCTGACCGCGCCAAATCGCGCGACGCCGCGGAAGACATCCTCACCGCGCATCCGGATCTGGACGGCTTCTTCGCCTCGGCCGAAGCCAACTCCATTGGCGCCATCCAGGCGCTCAAGGCCCGTCACTTGGCGGGCAAGATTAAGCTAGTAACGTTCGATTCCAGTGACGCGCATCTCGAAGCCATCAAGGATGGAACCATCGACCTCATGCTGGTCCAGGATCCCTATCGGCTGGGTTATGAAGTGGTGAAGAGCCTGGTGATGAAGCTGAACGGCCAAACACCACCGCACCAGATCGACTTGAAGGTGCACGAGATTCGCAAAGCGGATCTGGACAAGCCGGAAGTCCAGGCGCTGCTGGTTCCGAAGTGGAAGGAAGAGCAGCAGTAGCCGGCGTGGCGCACGCACCCTGCGCAATGCCACTTAGTTTTGCGAGCGGTGGTGTAACCAAGACATTCGATGAGAGTTATGTTTTGGATATGGAATCGTCTGCGATTTTCAGCCTGTACCTGGAGTTAGCGCCTGCG
>JBGPSX010000270.1:0-5835 GCA_041490325.1 Bryobacteraceae bacterium
AATGGTACCGGCGACAAGCGGCAGACCGTATTCTCATCGCAGAGTCTCACCAACCTGCTGGCGCGCATGGGCGTCGCCGTTTCACCGGCCGCGATTCTGGTTCGCAACACGGCTGCCGTCTTAGTCACCGCGAACCTGCCGCCATTTGCGCAACCCGGAACCCGAATCGACATTTTGGTGGCAGCCATCGGCGACTCCACCAATCTGCAAGGCGGCGTACTGGTGCTGACTCCGCTCAAGGGTCCGGACGGGCAGGTCTACGCTGCCGCGCAAGGCTCGGTTGTTACTGGAGGATTCGTCGCAGGCCGCGGCGGTAGTAGCCAGACTGTGAATCATCCGACGGCTGGCCGGGTACCAAGCGGCGCCATCATCGAAAAACTCGCGCCGTCGGTGGCGCCGGCCGGCCACATCAAGCTGCAACTGCGGCAAGCCGATTTCACCACCGCCGCACGAATCTCGAAGGCCATCAATCAGAAGTTCGGAGCTGAAACAGCGCAACCGGCCCACGCCGAGAACTCGGCGCTAGTCTCGGTGGACACGCCGGCTTCGTTCATTGCGAAACCGGTTGAGTTTCTGGGCGAACTCGAAAGCCTGATGGTCGAGGCCGACCGGCCTGCGAAGATCGTGATCAACGAGCGGACAGGCACCATCGTGATGGGCAAAGACGTACGGATCGCCCCGGTCGCGATTCTGCACGGAGCACTCACCGTGGAGATCCAAACCAGCTTCAACACGTCGCAACCCGCGCCGTTCTCGGCGGGTCAGACCACGGTCACCCCGGACGTCAACGTGAAGGCTAAGGAAGAAAAGGCCCGCAATATCGTACTGAAGCAAGGCTCGAGCGTCGAGGAATTGGTGCGAGCCCTCACCGCGATCGGCTCGACGCCACGCGACATCATCGCGATTCTGCAAAATCTCAAAGCCGCCGGCGCGCTCGAAGCCGAGCTGGAGGTCATCTAATGCTGATTAATTCCGCGCTGCCGGCCAGCCCGGCTCCCAACGAGAATGCCGCCAAGATTCGCCGGGCGGCGACGGATTTTGAGGCCCTGCTTCTAACCCAGATGTTGAAATCGGCACGGGAAGCTGGTGGAACGGGCGACGACGACAAGGCCGAAAACTCGACGATGGTCGAACTGGGAGAACAGCAGTTCGCACAAGCTTTAGCGAGCAGTGGCGGTCTGGGTATCGCTAAGATGGTTGTAGCAGGACTTACGAAACATGCGGATAGATGATGTTAACCGCGCTCCGCAAACCCCGAGCGCGGAGAAAACCGACCAGGCCGCCCAAAAGCGCGCGCTGGAAAAGAATACCGCCGACGGTACTGCCGATCAGGCTGAAGTTTCTCAGCTTGCGCACGCGCTTGGTTCGCGCGACGCCGAGCGGCTCGAGCAGTTAAGGCTCGACGTGCAAGCTGGCAACTACAATGTGCCGACTGAGGCAGTTGCAAAAGCGATTATCGACGACCACGTCAAAGAGTAGCGCCGGATAGGGTCAGCAGGCGCAACTGACCGGCCGATAGTTCTCAGGATCGGCGGGCGCGTCCGCCGCCGGAAAGTTCACCCGAGCGGGCTGTTGCGGCGGGCAATCGGACCACCCTTCGAACAACTTATTCAACAGGCTCTCTGCCTCCACCAACGGCGGCGGGGACTGCTCGATATTGGCCTGGATGAGCAGCTTCTGCACATATCCATACAGCTCCGCCAGCGCCTGGCTTAGCTCCCCGCCGCGTTTGTGATCGAGCGCTCCCGACAGTTCTGTCACGATCTCCATGGCCTTGTTGATGGCCTGCGAACGGGAGCGGATGTCTCCCTCCATCAGATGGCGGCGAGCCGAAGCAATCGAATCCAATGCGCCTCGGTACAACAATAGAACGAGCTGCATCGGATTCGCTTCCAAGACTTCATTGTCGAAGTGGTCTTTGTAGACGTTGTTGCGCATGCTGAATTACATATCGACCAGAGAACGCTTCTCACGCTGGAATGTGCAAATCCTGGGCCAATCGCAACACATACTCCGCAGGCACCTGCAGCACGAGCTCGTGCGTCTCACGGTCCTCGATGCGAATGACCCGCCGCTGAGTTTCACGATCCACCGTGAGGACCAATTGATTTTGGCCCAACACGCCGCTCTGGTTCACCAACCGGACCGCTTGTGCTAGTCCCCGGCGCTCCGTGGCTTCAGCCGGCGTGTGCGCCGTGGATTGTGGACCCGAATAGGCAACCGTCCTAACAGAAGATATATCCATCTCAAACCTTTTCTTGACCTTTGAACACCTTGTAATAGTGCTCATCGGCTCGTTCGGAAAAAGTTTGAGCCGGATGGCTCAGGCGAGGTTCAGAACCTTCATCGTGCTGCCCTTGTCGTTCTGGATCTTCTTTTGCAGCAACATGATAGAGTAGATCAACTGTTCCGGCCGCGGCGGACAGCCGGGAACATATACGTCCACGGGAATCACCTGATTCACCGGAATCAGCGCATAGTTGCTGAAAACGCCAGTGGAGGTAGCACAGGCGCCCATCGAGATGACCCATTTGGGCTCGGGCATCTGCTCGTACAGCCGGCGGATCACCGGCGCCATCTTGTTGGATACCCTTCCGGCGATAATCATCAAATCCGATTGCCGCGGCGAGCCGCGCATCACTTCAGCGCCGAAGCGGGAAATGTCGTAGCGCGATCCGATCATCGACATCATCTCGATGGCGCAGCAGGCCAGGCCGAACGACATGGGCCAGATCGAATTTTTGCGGCCCCAGTTGATGGCGGCGTCGAGGGTGGTGGTGATAATGCTGTCCGACGTGTCTACAATGTCTTCATTGTCGATGCGCGCGAACAACTCGCTCGGAAGACTAGGTTGAAACTTGATCTCGCCATCCACGATCCTATTATTACATGCAGGTGTTAACAGGCGGTACCGAGTCAGCCGATCGGCCGGATCAGCAGGACCTCGAAAAAGCAGCTCGGGCTTGGGGCATCGAGACCGAATACTGGGACGTTTGGGGCCAGCATCACCACGCCTCCACTGAAGTTCAATCCGCCATACTCGCCTCGCTGGGCGTGGACGCCGGTACCCGTAGTTCGCTCGAGCGCGCTGTGGATGAGCGCGTCTGGCGGGAGTGGCGGTCCTTGCTTCCCCCCACGCTGGTCCTGACCGCCGGTCAAAAGCCGTATGAGATTCTGGTCAGCGTTCCGGCCTCGCGCGCCGCCGCGCCCGCAATGCTCGAGATTCAATTCGAGGGGGGCGGCTCTACCCGGGTTTCGATCGCACTGGACGATTTGCCCATCCAGGAAGAAAAGATGCTGCGCGGCCAGCGTATTGTGCGCAAGCGCATTCCAATCGCTGAGGATCTGCCGCTGGGTTACCACGAACTCACCATCGAGATCGGCGAAGACACTGCCGCCCATTCCAGGCTGATTGTCTGCCCCAGCCGCGCCTACCAACCGGACTGGCTGGAATCTGGCCGGGGCGCTGGAATTGCCATCAGTCTCTATGGAGTCCGCTCGGCTCGCAATTGGGGTTGCGGCGACACCACCGATCTGAAAGCTGTTATCGATTGGGTGGCCGACGAACTGGGCGCGAGTTTCGTCGCGCTGAATCCACTGCACGCCATCGCTAACCGGCAACCGTTCAACACCAGTCCTTATCTTCCGAACTCAATTTTCTATCGCAACCCGATCTACCTGGACGTTGAGCAACTGGAGGAGTTCTGGTCCTCGCCGCGCGCGCTCGCGCTGATGCAAACCCAAGAAGTGCAAGACGAGATCCAGGCGCTGCGCGATTCCGAGTTTGTCGAGTACGAACGCGTATACGAACTGAAGCTCCGTTTCCTGAAAGTGATGTTCGCCACCTTTGCCGCCGATTGGGAGCGTGGCACGCCGCGGGCGCGGGAATTTCGCGCCTACGTGGAACGCGAAGGCGACATGCTGCACCGCTTCGCGGTCCACGCCGCGCTGGACGAGGAGATTCACCGGCGTTTGCCGGATGTGTGGACCTGGCATTCCTGGCCGGAGCATTATCAGGATCCCGAGTCCGAAGAAACGCGGCTTTTCGCTCACAAGAACTTTCGCGTCGTTCTGTTTCACAAATACCTGCAATGGCAGCTCGATCTCCAGCTTGCTTCGGCGCAGCAGCATGCGATCGAGCGTGGGCTGAAGCTCGGTCTCTATCACGATCTCGCACTGGCAACCGACCGATTCGGCGCCGATCTTTGGGCGCACCGTGATTTCTTCGTCGCGGGCTGCCGCGTTGGAGCGCCTCCCGACGGCTTCTCGCCGAAGGGGCAAGACTGGGCGTTTCCGCCTCCCAACAGCGAGCATCATTTCCAGGATGGTTATCGCTTATTCTCGGAATCCATCCGCGAGAACTGCCGGCATGGCGGCGCGCTCCGCATCGATCACGTTATGCGTTTCTTCCGGCTGTATTGGATTCCGGATGGAATGGAGGCCACCGAAGGCACTTACGTGCGCGACCGTTACCAGGACCTGCTCGCAATCCTGGCGCTCGAGAGCGTCCGAGCGAAGGTGCCCGTGGTTGGCGAGGACCTGGGCACAGTCCCCGATGAGATCCGCGCAGCGCTGTATCGATTCGGAATTCTGAGCTATCGCCTGCTTTATTTCGAGCAGGATCAAAACGGGCGCATGCGCTCGCCCGAAGAGTATCCGGTGAACGCCCTGGTATCGGCCACGACGCACGATCTTCCGACTCTGGCCGGTTTTTGGTTAGGCCGCGACATCGAGGCCAGGCGCAATGCCGGTCTGCTGCAAGACGACGCCACATATCGGCGACTACACGAAGAGCGCGGGCGCGAAAAACAAAAAATGCTGGATTTGTTGATCCACCTCAAGCTGCTGCCGGACTGGTTCCCGCGCAATGCCAGCGAAGTCCCCGAACTAACCGGCGAACTGCACAACGCGGTGGTCGGTTTCCTCGCATCCACGCCATCCAAGCTACTGGCCCTCAATCAGGAAGACCTGATCAAGGAAACCGAGCAGCAGAACCTGCCGGGCAGCACCGCCGAATACCCGAACTGGCGCCGCAAGATGAAGTGCACCGTCGAAGAGCTTCGTGTCAGGCCGGATGTTCAGGCCTTCACTCAGATGTTCCGATCCTGGCTGGAACGCACCGGGCGGTTGAACGTCGCAGATCATTCTTAGCGCAGCGCGATAGTAGGATCCTGCGGTAGGATCGACCAAATCATGACCAGCCGGTCGAGGTCGCGATAGGGAAGCGGGCCGAGCAGCACGGTATTGATGAGCCCGAAAATAGCGGTGTTGGCGCCGATGCCCAAGGCCAGCGACAACGCGGCGATGGCCGTGAAGCCGGGCTTCTAGAGAAGCATGCGGAAGCCGTAGAGAACGTCCTGCCAAAGAGTGGTCAACATCGTAACTTAGATCAGAGACGCGCGAACGGGGCGTTTGGTTTGTATTCTTGGCCGCTTTCATGCGCCGATCTTCTTAAATGATAGTTGTTCGGATCAGGCAGTCTTAGTTTTTGGCGGTTGGTTTAGCCTGATGGCTTGATAAAGGGCACGAGATTCGGCTTCGGCGGCTGAACGGGAGTCGTCGGGGGCAATCTTGCGGCCGGCGATCGCGAGCGCTTGGGTTCGTTTTGCAATTTGGATTCGCGAGGCGAGTGGCGGGGCGGTTGCCATGAATCCGGCGGGCAGGGTGATGGTGAGGGCGGCCTCTGTTTGAAGAGCTTTGAGTTCGCGGAGGGCGCGTTGGAAGCTGCGCTCGATGCGGGTCTGGTGGCGGGCGAGGCGGTCAAGCCGGGTTGTCAGTTCGACGTCCTCCACAAGGTCCATGTAGTGCGCGGCGGAATCGGTCAGTGCGTATTCC
>JBGPSX010000271.1:0-5822 GCA_041490325.1 Bryobacteraceae bacterium
CGTGTGAACGCCCGGACGTCAAATCACTGCGTCTCTCCCTGAGAAAATCCCCCGCCCCACCGCACCTATCTAACGTGCCATCCATATCAATAAATCCCTGGCGCGGACTCCTCTGCTGCGCCCTCGCGTGGTCCCTTCCGTCCAACGCCTCAGTCATCGTTCAATTAAAGGTTTTAGAAGGCGAAGGCGCCCTCTATCGCACGGGATCTCGCGCCACACGCGGATTGACTGTACTTGTCACCGACGAAACCGGCCAGCCGATCCCCAACGCGGCCGTCAGTTTTCGGCTGCCCGACGAAGGCGCCAGCGGCGTTTTCAGTTCGGGCCTGCGTACGGAAGTCGTCACCACCGGCCCCGACGGGCGCGCATCCGTTTGGGGCATGCAATGGAACAAAACCGCGGGACCAGTTGAAATCCGCATTACCGCCATCAAGGATCAAGCCCGCGCCGGCATTATGAGCACCGTGTACTTGAGCGCCGAGACCGCGGCCACGCCCAGAATAGGTGGCGAAGGCCAGTTCACCGCGCCGCGCAAAGGACACGGCAAGTTGATCCTGATCGGCTTGATCGCCGGTGGCGCTGCCGCTGGCTTGGCGTTCGGCCGGTCGCAGGGTGTGAAAAACGCGTCAGCAACCTCAGCGTCTTCCGGAATCAGCATCGGAGGTCCCAGCATCATCGTAGGGCGTCCATGACCAAAGCACGATTCCTCATCGCCCTATCGTTGTCAGCCGCCGGCCTCGCCGCTCAGCCAGCGCTCCAGTCTCCCGAAATCGGCCTCATCCAGGCTGCGGATCATTCATTGCGCCCACTCTACGGGATCGCCGGAAATTTCGTGCTGGGCGACTCCCTGGCAACCGGCGTAGTCTCGGCGGCATTTTCCGGCTCGCTCGGATTAATCAAGACCGACTCAGCTTTGATCGCCATCAACCGCCAAAGCGAAATTCTCTCGAACATTGATGCGCCGCCCGGCGAGGCACTGTTCGGCTTTTCAGCCGGCGGCGCGTCCGCGCTCATTTACGTTGGAGGCCCAAACCAGTTGTTCCAGTGGAGTCAAGGAACCTTCGCGCCCGTGAGTTTCGATCCCGCCTCTTTTCCTCGTGTATCAGCCGTCGCATTTCCCGATTGCGATCATGCCGCCATCATCGTCCAGCGCGACGACGCCCTCTGGGATGTTCGCATCTCGCTTGCGACGGGCAAAGTGGATTCGCAAACCGCGCTACCCATGCAAGTCGGGCCCGTAATGGCGCTTGCGTCCGGCGACCTGATCTACCGCGACGTGGACGGCATGGTAGTTCGCAAGTCCGATGGACTTGAGATGCACCTCGAAGCCGTTCTCCCACAGCGTTTCAGCCTGCAGCAAATCGGCGAAAACTGGATACAGATCCGCGATCTCGACAGTAACAGCCAATTCGCGCTGCGGCTCACCACCACCCGTGAAGCGGTCTACGCGCTGCCCGAGGTTGAACAATGATGTTTCGCAATCTCGTATTCCTTGCGATGCTCTCCCTCCCGGCGCTCGCGCAGATCCAGGTGTTTCAGTTCGACGGCGCGAAGGAAACTCTTGCGGGCGCTTTAGTCGACGTCGGCTCGGCCGCCCCGGGCGATGCATTAGAGACGCGCTTTCACGTGCGCAACAACGGGACCGGCCCCGTGGGCCTTCAGAAACTCGCGCTGTCCGGCGAGGGGTTCAAGATTTCGGCTGCTCCTTCTCTCCCTTACACCATCGCACCGGGAGCATTCGCGGAGTTTCGCGTCGCATTCGCTCCGGATGTGACCGGCGTCCTTAGCGCATTCCTTTTGGTGAATACGATCAACATCACTCTGCGTGGCGTCGCGGTCACCGCCGCCTCGGTGCTGCTCACAGGAAGCAAGACCACACTCATCGCCGGAGCGGTCATTGATTTTGGATCGTTGCAGCGAGGCAGTAGCAAATCACAAAGTTTCACGCTCTTCAATTCCGGGAATGCGGCCATCGCGGTGAACACGCTCGCGGTCACCGGCGCCATGTTCCGCGGCCCCATCGGACTCGACGCGCCCCTTCAACTCGCGCCCGGACAAACAGTGGCATTCCAGATCGCATTCGAGCCACAGGCCGGCCAGCCCGCGCAGGGCACCCTCACGGTGGATAGACGATCGTTCAATCTCATGGGACTCGGTCTCGATCCGCCGATTCCAACCGCATCCATCGCCCTGAACTCGTCCACTGGCGCGAGCGCCCAACAAAACAGTGTCTCCATTCCCCTCGCCTCGGTATCGCAGGTCAGCGGAACGGCCACGTTGACGATGGAATTCCGGCCGAACGTCACGGGCATCACCGACGACGCGGCGATCCAATTCCTGTCCGGACCCAAACGCGCGGCCACTGCGACTATCGCAGTCGGCGATACGGCAGCGAAGTTCGGAAGCCAGACCAACATGGCCTTCCAAACCGGCACCACGGCGGGCACGATCGTCTTCACGCTCAAGCTAGCGAATGCGACGCAACAGTCCACTCTCACGATTCCTCCGGCGTCCGTCAACATCGATACCGCGCACGGAGTCCGGCGCGCGAACGACCTCGACGTCAGCATCATCGGATTCGACAATACCTACTCAGCCTCGCAACTGAACTTCACCTTCTTCGACCGGTCCGGCGCCAGCATGCAGCCCGGCGTAATCCGCGTCGACGCAACGCCCGACTTCAAGCGCTACTTCAGCGCAAGCTCCGTAGGCGGAGCCTTCGCGCTACTAGCGACCTTCCCCGTCAGCGGCGATGCCACGCAAGTAGGAGGCGTCGAAATCCAGCTCACCAACTCCGCCGGCATAACCAAGTCCCAGCGAGTCGCATTCTAGCCAGACCCAACTAACCCAGTGGTGAAGAGACCAGGGTGATGAAGATTCGTGACGTGATTAGGCGCATCGAAATGGATGGGTGGAGGTTAGTTCGTCAACACGGAAGTCACCGGCAATACAAACATCCAACGAAAACGGGAAAAGTGACTGTAGCGGGGCATCCTTCAACAGATCTGCCGCCAAAGACACTTAAAAGCATTCTGCGGCAAGCGGGCTTGAAAAACTGAATCACGGTTGGTGGTGTTGTAATAACAGTAATGGAGTATCTTGTCATCTACGAAAAGGGTCCGACCTCCTGGGGTGCGTATGTGCCCGATCTGCCTGGTTGCGTAGCAGCCGGTGACACCCAGGAAGAGGTCCGAAAACTGATCGAGGACGCAATCGAGCTTCATCTTCGCGGAATGAGCGAGGATGGCGATCCTATCCCTGAACCGACGGCAGTCGCGGCTGGCTTTGTGAACACCGCACGACGGCCTGGCGAAAAGACGTAGAGGCTCGCGCTCAATCAGTATCGATGCGATCCTCACCCACTTCGCTATCCTCGATACATGCTCCTGGCCTCGATCGTCGAGACCTCGCGCCGCGTCGCCGAGACCAGCAAGCGCCTTCAGAAAATCGACCTGCTCTCGCAACTCCTGCGCCAGCTTCGTCCCGATGAGATCGAGATCGCCGTTGCTTTTCTCGCCGGACAAACCCGGCAAGGCCGCATCGGCATCGGCTATGCGGCCCTCCGCGACGCGAGCGGCTCGCCCGCCGAAACGCCCAGCCTCGAACTGACCGAGGTCGATCGCACACTGCAGTCCATCGCCGAAACCTCTGGCAGCGGGTCGCAACGCCAGCGCTTCGAGCTGCTACACAACATGTTCGCGCGCTCCACGGCGGCCGAACAGCAGTTCCTGATCGCGCTGCTGGTCGGCGAACTCCGGCAGGGAGCGCTCGAAGCAGTCATGGTGGAGGCCTTGGCCAAAGCCACCGGGATCGCCACCGAGCGCATGCGCCGCGCCGTCATGCTGGCCGGTAACATTTCCACCGTTGCGCAAGCCGTCTTGGAAAACGGCGAAGCCAGTCTCGCGCAGTACGATGTTCAGCTATTTCGACCTATTCAGCCCATGCTGGCGCAATCTTCCGACGACATCGCGGACGCCATCACCGATCTCGGCGAAGCGGCTCTCGAATTCAAGATGGACGGCGCGCGTGTGCAAGTCCACAAATCAGGCGCCGACGTCGTCGTGTATTCACGAGCCCTGAACGATGTCACTGCCGCGGTTCCCGAAGTAGTGGAGTTGGTTCGCGCTCTGCCGGCGCACGACTTGATTCTGGATGGCGAAGTCCTGAGCCTGCAACCCGACGGCCGCCCCCAGCCGTTTCAGCAGACCATGCGGCGCTTCGGACGAAAACTCGATGTGGAGCGGATGCGCCAGGAGCTGCCCATGACGCCTTTCTGGTTTGATCTGCTCTATCTCAACGGTGGATCGCTACTGGACGAATCGCAAGCGCGGCGCTTCGGCGCGCTCTCCAATGTGGCTCGCGACTCTTTGATGCCGCACACCATCACCGCCGATCCCGCGCGCGCCGCCGTGTTCCTGGAACAGGCGCTCTCGAGAGGTCACGAAGGCATCATGGCCAAAGCCCTCGCTGGGAAATATGCCGCCGGAGCGCGCGGTCAGACTTGGCTGAAGGTCAAGCGCGCGCGCACACTGGATCTCGTCATTCTCGCGGCCGAATGGGGACACGGCCGTCGCCAGGGCTGGCTCAGCAATCTGCATCTCGGCGCGCGGGATACGGAGAAGGGAGGGTTCGCCATGCTCGGAAAAACTTTCAAGGGACTCACGGATGAAATGCTGGAATGGCAGACTCGCGAGCTTCTGAAACTTGAAATCGGACGCGACGCCTACACCGTGCATGTGAAACCGGAGCTGGTGGCGGAGATCGCCTTCAACGAAATCCAAGTCAGCCCGCGGTATGTCAGCGGTCTAGCTCTACGCTTCGCCCGAGTAAGGCGCTATCGACCCGACAAGACCGCGGCTGAAGCCGACACCTTTCAGACCGTGCGGAAACTAGCCGGCGCCATGTAAGCTGCGCTTAAGCGACGTGGCGCACGCACTCCTGCGAACGCCTGGTGTTTTATCACGACGTCCACTAACCGCCACCCGTCCTCCTCCTCTGCCATTCGAACAGCACAATCCCCGCAGCCACGGAAACGTTCAAGGATGAAATCGGGCCAGCCACCGGAATCCGGACCAGAACGTCGCAATGTTTTTTGACAAGTTGATGCAAGCCTTGTCCCTCGCCCCCCAGGACGAACACCGTCGGCTTGGCATACTCGACGCCGCTGTAAACTTCGGAGCCCCGTTCGTCCAGTCCGTAAATCCAGAACCCGCGCTGCTTCAGCTCTTCCAGCGTCTGGCTGACATTGCCGATTCGAACCACCGGAAGGTGTTCCAACGCACCGGCCGCGGCTTTGGCGACGACCTCTGTTAATCCGGCCGCGCGCCGATCCGGAATCAAAATGGCGGATGCACCCGCGGCGTGAGCGGTTCGAACAATCGCGCCGAGATTGTGCGGATCCTCGACTCCATCCAGCACCACCAGCAGTTGCGCTTTCCCGAGCAGTGGCACCAGTTCCGAATAACCCTGCGCCGCGCTGAACGCCACAACGCCCTGATGCGTCGCGCCGTTTGATGCGCGGTCCAACGCTTCCCGCGGCTCGAAGCGCACCGGTATCGAACGCTGCTTCGCTAGGTCGACGATCTCCTGAACCCGCGGACCGCCAGCCCCGCGAGCAATCAAAACCCGGTCGATTGCGCGGCCTGAAAACAGCGCTTCACGAACCGGATGCACTCCGGCCAGAATCTGCGTCGATGGTTGTGACTTGTTGGGACGATTGGGTTTGGGTTTCGTAGTTACCAGTGTAGAGCCAGAGCTCGGTTGCTTAGGTCTTCTGCCTGAATGGTAGAATGTCTCAGTATGCGTGAGCCGGCGGTTGAGGA
>JBGPSX010000272.1:0-5816 GCA_041490325.1 Bryobacteraceae bacterium
TATCGTTGTTCAAGACCACGGTGGTTCATGAGAAGGCGAATCTGCAGTTTCGGGCGGAGATTTTCAACGCGCTGAACCGGGCGAACTTCGGGACTCCGAATGCGATCGTGTTTTCGGGCGCCGGGATCAGCCCCTCGGCGGGGTTAATCACCATCACGACTACCACCTCCAGGCAGATCCAATTCGGGCTAAAGCTGATTTTCTGAAATTGGGGAAATTGGGGACAGTACACTCAATTCCCGATTTCCGGTGAGATTTTGCATTTCATGACGGCACTGTCCCGGTGCATGCCTCGAATCTCCCGCGTGGTCGCCGAAGGATTTCCGCATCACATTACTCAGCGCGGCAACGGGCGGCAAGTAATTTTCCACGACGCGAAAGACCATTACGTTTATCTAAAGCTCCTCCGACGATATGCGGAGGAATATCGCCTGCGCGTGTCCGCTTGGTGCCTCATGGACAACCATATCCATCTACTTGCGACGCCCGAAACCACGCGATCGCTCGCGCGTACTCTGGGCCAGACGCACAGCGACTACGCGCGTTATTGCAACACCCGAGACGCTAGTTGCGGGCACATCTGGCAGGCTCGCTACTATTCGTGCCCCGTTGATTCGCTTGGAGTTTGGCAGGTTATGGCGTACATAGAACGCAATCCGGTACGCGCCGGGTTGGTCGACACCGCCGAGCTTTATCCCTGGTCAAGCGCGCGGGCTCACGTCCTGGGCGAGGATCACAGCGGCTTCCTCGACATGACCGCTTGGACCGAGTTCTATTCCTCACGACGCTGGCGCGAACTGCTGCGTTTGGGCGTCGAAGAGGAGGCATTGCAGGAGCGCATCCGCGAAGCCACCCGGTCCGGCTTACCTTTCGGATCCAGTGAATTTTTCGCTGAGGTCGAGCGAGCTTCCGATCGTCAGCTCCGGCCCGGGCGCGCGGGACGGCCCAAGAGAATCGATCCACGCCCGGAGGCGTCCCAGCTTGAAATCGGGATTTGAGTGTACTGTCCCCAATTTCGATAGAGTGGTGGGAGGTAATGAAGAAGACTAGTAACGTTGAAGAGCTGCAGGCGATCGCCAAGCAGATCCGGCGCGAGATCGTCGAGATGATTACGCATGCCAAGTCCGGGCATCCCGGCGGGTCGCTTTCGGCGGTGGAGATTCTGGTGACGCTGTATTTTGACGTCATGCGGCATGACCCCCAGAATCCCAAGTGGCCGGATCGCGACCGCTTCGTTCTGTCGAAGGGCCACGCCGCGCCGGTTCTATATAGCGTGCTCGCCGAATGCGGCTATACGCCCAAAGACAAACTGAATACGCTGCGCAAGATGGGCTCGATCTATCAGGGACACCCGGACGTGCGATTTATCCCGGCGCTGGAAGCATCCACCGGATCGCTGGGCGAGGGGCTTTCGATCGGAATCGGAATGTCGCTCGCCGCCAAGCTGAACCACAGCCCGACGCGGACCTATGTCGTTCTGGGCGACGGCGAAATCCAGGAAGGTCAAATTTGGGAGGCGGCCATGTTCGGCGGAGATAAAGCCGTCGACAACCTGGTGGCGATCGTCGACTACAACCGCATCCAACTGGACGGCTTCGTGGACGACATCATGCCGCTGGATCCGCTGCCGGAGAAATGGCGCGCTTACAAGTGGCACACTATCGAGCTGGACGGCCACAGCATCCCGGCGCTGCAAGCTGCCTTCGCCGAAGCCGCCGCCACCAAGGGCAAGCCGACTGCGATCATCGCTCACACCATCAAGGGCAAAGGCGTTTCGTTCATGGAGAACAATCCAAAGTTTCATGGCGTGGCCCCCACCGCCGAAGAATTGGACAAAGCATTGATGGAGCTGGCATAGATGGAAACGAAAACAAAATTCGACTTGAAGCTCGGGATGGCGACGCGCGAGGCCTTCGGCAGAGCGCTGGTGGAGGCTGGCCGCGCGAACAAAGACGTCGTGGCGCTGGACGCCGATCTATCCAAATCGACCTTCACGCATTTTTTCGCCAAGGAATTTCCCGAGCGCTTTATCGAGTGCGGGATTGCGGAGGCCAATATGATGGCCATCGCCGCGGGCCTGGCATCCAGCGGCAAGATTCCATTTGCGGCCAGCTTTTCCTGCTTCGCGATGAACAAGGGCTTCGAGCAGTTGCGCGTGGCGGTGGCGTTTCCGAACGTGAACGTGAAAGTCGTTGGCACGCACAGCGGCATTTCGATCGGCGAAGACGGCCCGTCCCAAATGAGCATCGAGGACCTGGGACTGGCTTGTTCGCTGCCGGGATTCACGGTACTGTCGCCGGCCGACGAAGTTTCGATGCGGGCCCTGGTGCTTGCGGCCGCAGCTCACCTGGGTCCGGTCTTCATTCGAGCCGGACGGCCGAAGGCGGCGATCATTCACTCGGCCGAGCAGCGCTTCCCGCTGGGCGGGTCAGTGCAATTGATCGACGGCCGCGACCTGACGATCATCGCTACCGGTTTGCTGGTAGCTGAAGCGATTCGGGCGCAGGAGTCGCTCGAAGCGGAGGGCATCTCGGCGCGCGTGATCGACGCGTACTCGATCAAGCCGCTGGACCGCGCGGCGATTGAGCGAGCGGCGCGCGAGACGAGAGCTATCGTGGTGGCCGAGGAACATCTGGTGGCCTGCGGTCTGGGCGTTCGGGTGGCGCAAGTGGTAGCGGAGACCAGTCCGTGCGCAATGGAGTTTGTGGGAATCCAGGACACGTTTGCCGAATCGGGCGCGCCGGACGAGCTGATGGAAAAATACGGCTTGGTGGCGGGCAACCTGCTGGCCGCGGCCAAGCGCGTGTTGAAGCGAAAGTAAAATCCTGTGGACCACGATGGTGCGCCCGCGATGCCGCAGCCTGTGCTGGCCGAGATGCTCTTCACGGCCCTGAACGAACATGAAGCAGCCTTGTCGCGAGTTGCGCGGTTATTGCATGACGACGTGAGCCAAGTGCTGAGCGCGGTTGGCTTGCAGTTGGATGCGATGCGGATGGATTTCCGTGACGGGGCGCCCGGCTTCGAGGATCGGACGGCGGAAATTCAGACCATGCTCGAGCAGGCCATCGGGCAGTTGCGCGACATCAGCAACGAGTTGAATCCTTCTATCGTGGAGCGAGCCGGCTTGCAATTTGCGCTCGACCGGCTGGTGGGCAACACGCGCAAGACCTTCACCGGAACGCTGCACATGCACTTCGATCCGGCGACGCGAATGCCCACGGCGCTCGCGAAAACGTTCTACAAGATAGCGGAATGCGCGTTGGAGATTGCCGTTACCCAGCCGGAATGCTCCGTGGTCGATATCCATGTAAAGCGGTCGCAAGGTGAGTTTGTCCTGAAAGTGAACGATAATGGGAAGTCCGACAATGATGCAAACGATTCACCGTCCCTTGGACGGCTGCTGATGGGTTATCACGCATCCAGGAACAAAGTGACGCTGAGCATAAAGAATTCTTCGCAAGCTGGAACCATGATTCGAGCGACCTATCCCATTTCTGAGAGCGCCGTCTAGCGCCATGCCATTTCAAGTCCTGCTGGTGGACGACCACAAGATCATGCGGGATGGAATCAAGGCCATCTTGCGGCATAGCGACGAATTTCAAGTGATGGGCGAGGCCGAGAGCGGCACCGAAGCCGTGCAGATGTGCAAGAAAAAGCGGCCGGACGTTATTCTGATGGACATTGGTCTGCCTGGATTGAATGGGATCGAGAGCACTACGGAAATCTTGCGGCATTGTCCCGAAGTCAAGATCATCATCCTGTCGATGTACGACGATGAGCATTCCGTGGTCAGCGCCATTCGATCGGGCGCGCGAGCATTCGTGCTGAAGAAAGCTTCGGACAACGATCTTCTCGACGCGCTGCGCATGGTGGCCAAGGGCGGCTCGTACTTGAGCCCGCAGGTTTCCGATCGGCTGCTGCAACGGATTCAGAAGGGCGATCTGGACTCGAAGCCCGGTTCCTCGGCGCTGGATGATCTCTCGCCGCGCGAGTTGCAGGTGCTGCGGCTGGTGGCGGAAGGAAAAACCAGCAAAGAGATTGCGGTGATGCTGGATCTTGGACTGCAAACCGTGCGCAGTTATCGCAAGACCATGATGAAGAAGCTGGCCGTCAACAACGTCGCCGGTCTGACGCAGGTTGCGCTGGCGGCCGGAATCACGCGCTTTCCCGTACCTGCCGCTAACGAAAACGCCGAGTAATGGAGACTCCCTGGGGCGCGCTCTCGGTGGCCGACGCGCACGTACATTTCTTTTCCCGCCGGTTCTTCGCGGCGCTGGCCGAACAAAAACAGGCTTCTGTTGAATCGATCGAACCGCTGCTCGGATGGCAATTGCCGCGGGAGGATCCTACCGAGTTAGCGACCCGATGGGTGCATGAGCTCGACCGCTACGGCGTAGATCGGGCGGCATTGATCGCGAGCATTCCGGGCGACCAGGACTCGGTGATCACTGCTGTCAGTGCGTTTCCACAACGTTTCTACGGGTACGTGATGGTGAATCCGTTGACGGCGAATGCGGTGGAACAGGCTGGTCATGCGCTCAGCAGCGGCCACATCCACGGCTTGTGCTTTTTTCCAGCGATGCATCTGTACTCGATGCAGGACGATCGGGTGGCTGCGCTTTTGGATTTGGCGGCGGCTTCGCGCGCGATCGCTTTCGTGCATTGCGGTGTGCTGAGCGTCGGGATTCGCAGGAAGCTGGGACTGCCTTCGTTGTTCGACATGCGATTCTCGAATCCGATCGATCTGAATGCGGTGGCATTGCGACATCCACAAATGAGATTCGTATTGCCGCATTTCGGCGCAGGATATTTCCGCGAGGCGCTCATGCTGTGCGATCTATGCCCGAACGTATACCTGGATACTTCGAGCAGTAATAGCTGGATACGGTACCAAGAGGCCGACATCGATTTGCGGGCAGTTTTTCGCCGGGCGCTGGACGTGGTGGGGCCCAAACGCCTGCTGTTTGGCACGGATTCTTCGTTTTTTCCTCGAGGCTGGAACGCGCAGATCTTCGAGGCCCAGACCAAGGCGCTGTATGAGATCGGTGGTACACCGGAAGAGGCCCGCGCGATTTTCCACGACAACCTGCTGCAGTTGTTTTCCTGAGACTAACGCAATCCGGATGACACTTTCCTTTTGGAACTTTTATGATCATCCGCATTCGTATTCGTCCTATTCTTAAGCGCCGGGAGTGCGGCGCGAATTTTGTGCATCCGATGGATCCAACGCCGCGAACGGTTGTTCTGACTCCGGGGTTTCGCGAGACGAAATTGGTTCGAGTCTTCGCCAGTGGTTGGGACGATCGGGCAGCTCGTTTTCAGCCGACGTCAGTGGCCGGGAGCGTGGACCAACTGCGGCCGCTGACGCGCGCCGGGCTCCGGCTGGAGCATGCGGTGATCGTTTTCACGCGCGGGGGCAAAGGCGAACTCTTACACGATGACCGCGAATTCCTGTGGCGCGCGTTCGGTGTTCCGGTGTATGAGCAGTTCCTGGACGATAACAACGACCTGTTGGCGACCGAGTGCGAGGTGCATTCCGGGTTGCACATTCTGTCCGGTTGCGAAGGGCAGGCGATGGATTCCGAGAAATGCGGTTGCGGAAATTTGGCGCCGAGGCTATCGCGTGGGGCGAGAATCGAAGAGTTGGTTGAGCTGATCGCGTAGTTTTTCGAAAGGTGGAGTTTCAATCAATCGATCGAGGCCGGTTTACAATGGTTGTGCAAACCAGTGGCCTCGTGGCGAAATTGGCAGACGCGTAGGATTTAGGTTCCTATACTCGCAAGGGTGTGTCGGTTCGACCCCGACCGAGGCCACCA
>JBGPSX010000273.1:0-5814 GCA_041490325.1 Bryobacteraceae bacterium
CCGCCGGCCAATCAGCACTCCCTTTGGTCACGGCTCGGCCAGGGGCTGGAAACCGTCAACGTCAATTTGCGCAATCCCGGCCCCTAGCCGAGCCGCGCCCAAAGGAAGCGGTTTGAATGAGTTTTCATCGGTTCCCTACCATTCGTGCGCTGATGAGTTTATCGAGCAGCGGGAACTCGCGATCGAGATACGCGTTGCCTTCTTCAAACAGCTTGCCCTGCTTGCCCGCGCGCATACCGCCGCCGGACTGCTCGCCGTATCCGCTATAGAGTTTGTCCACGACGTCCATGCCTTCCACGACCTTCCCGAACGGAGCGAAGCCCTGCGCGTCCTGACGCGCTTGATCGCCAGTGTTGATGTAGATCTGCGTTGTGCGCGCGCCGGGACCGGTCATGGCATAGGCGAACGTTCCACGCACGTTGCTAGCGCGCACCGGATCGTCCGGGAAGCTTTGATTGCGCCAGATGGCTGCGATCTCGGGATCGCCCGCGATGCCGAATTGCGCAAAGCGGCCTTCGATCACGCGATAGAATCGCGAATCGTTGTAGAAACCAGCTTCCACGAGATGATAGAAGCGGTCGGCGCCGCGCGGCGCAAGCGATCGCGTCACTTCCAGCACGAAGCTTCCCTTAGTTGTTTCGATGCGAACGCGATATGAACCGGGACTTGGTTGAGTCCAGCGCGGATCCTTCGGATTCCGTAGGGGCTGGGCCTGTGCGCTAAATGCGAACAGGCCCAACACCAGCAGTACGGTCTGATGCTTCAGAAGTACAGCTTAGCACCCAACTGAATGATGCGCGGATCACGCGCCGCGGTGATATTTCCGTAAGTTGCGCCCAGACGCGTGGCGTTGATAACGGACCAGTTGGTGTGATTGAAAATGTTGAAAAACTCAGCGCGGAACTGGAAATAGCGGCTCTCGGTGAAATGGAAGTTCTTGAAGAGCGACATGTCCCAATTCTGATAGCCCGGCCCGCGAATGGTATTGCGGCCTGAGTTGCCAGGACGAACCACGCCCGTTGGCACGTTGGCGAAGCAAGCGCCGTTGAACCACTGTGCGATGGTGTGCGGAGCGTTCGAGTTGGGATTGCAGATTGCGTCTGCGCGCGTGCCGGAAGCACTGGAACCGAGAATCCCGAGGCCGCCCGGATCGAGCCCGACGGTGCCGTCCGATTCATTGAACGGAAGGCCGCTCGAGATCGACAGAATTCCCGAATACTGCCAACCTGCCAGCGTATACTTCACGAAGCCGGTCCGCGACTTCAGCCAAGGCAGTTCGTAATTCCAGTTGACGCTAAAGACATGCGGCCGGTCGTAAGGAGAGAGGCCATAGTCGCCCTGGCGGTTGTAGGTGTTCATGGGCGCCGCTATATCGGTGCCGGCGTTGGTCAGGAACTTCGACCAAGTGTAGTTAATTCCCAGGAAACCGTTTCCCGAGAATCGCTTCTGCAAGGACGCTTGCAGCGAGTTGTATTTGGAATCCCACCAAGTTGTGATGGTGTTGATCGCGTTATAGCCCAAGTAGGGCCGGACCTGATTGAGTCTCGGATCCGTCGTGCGATTGAAAGGAGTATTGGCGTCCGTGAGTCCGGCCGCCACCCCCAAACCCGGCGGGACCTGATTGATGTCGGCCTGTCCGATCAGGTTGGTTCCCTTTGAGCCGACGTAGCCGACCGCCACGATATATTTCGCCGGAAGTTCACGTTGGATATCGAAGCTGAACTGTTGGACATAGGGCATCTTCCACGGAATTCCGATGGCGGCCAGGGGTGGAGGCGCCGCGGACACGGCCACGGTGCCCGCGCCCACATTCTGGAACGTGGTGTTGTTGATCGTGATGGTTTGCACCGAGGACGGATTGGCGGTGCTCATGGATTCGTAGATGCCGACCTGCGGGAAATCGTAAGCGAATCCGTAGCCGGCGCGTACCGCCGTCTTGCCATCTCCAAACGGATCCCAGGAGAAGCCGATGCGTGGGGCAAAATCGCCGTGATTCTCGTTGGTGATCTTGCTGCCAAATTGTGAATTCTTGCCGGCGACGATGAGGCCGTTCAACGGATCGCCCGTGCCGGGAACCAGATTGCCATTGGCGTCGATCTTGGGCGCCTTGGCTGGATCGTACTTGGACGGATCGAAATTGTTCAGGAATCCGCTGGCATCGGTGGGCTGGCGGAACAACGAATAGCGCACTCCGATATTCAACGTCAGGTTACGGCGAATCCGGTAATCGTCCTGAACAAACATCTCGATCTGATTGAGGTTGATGTCCGGCGTGATATCGCGGGCGGTCTGGGTAAAGCTCGAAACCGTGCCGGTTAGAAAGTTCGCCCAGGCTTGCTGAGTGGTGGATGCTGTGGTCGGCCGCGGGGTGGTAGCGAACGTGAACGTGCCGACATTGTTGGTGCCCTGATTTTCGCTCTTGTTGTAGTGCACCACGGTAACTCCGGCCTTGATGGTGTGCCGGCCGGCGATTTTGGTCAGGTTATCGAACCAATTGTGGTTGCGGTTGTAATCCAGGTAGGGTCCGAAGCCCGTAACGGAGGAGATGGTGCCACTGAAAGCGAGAGACGGAATGCGCCCCAGGCTGACGGCGAACGGCAGAGCCGGCTTGATGCCGGGCGAGTTCACCGAGGCGTCCAAGCCGGTGGGCGTGCTGAGCACAGCGCCATAAGAATAAGAATAGCCAGCCTCATTGATGATGCTGGGCGTCAGATTTCCGATGACGCGGAACATGAAGCCCTTACCCGGGGAATCGGTGGTGGTGTCGGAGACGCCGGGCAGGGATGCGCCGGTGAACAGACCGCGCGGTTCAACAGTCGGAATCGAGTCCTTGAGAAAGCGGCCGAACACGGACCATTTTTCGTTGAATACGTGGTCGAATCGGTACAGTTCCTGGCGTGCGTTGAAAACGTTGCGCAGCGCCAGGAAGATCTGATGGTTGGCGTCCCCGTTCGGAACCTTGGACCAGATGTCCTTGATATAAGCTGCGGCGATCGGGTTGATGCTGGCGATCTGGCTGGCGGTTTGGGTGCAGGTTCCGCTTGAACTGGACGCGACACATACCGGCGTCGAGAAAATTCCGTTCTTCTCGTCGGCGGTGGGCGCCGTGCCCTGGGCCGAAGCGTAGGTGATGACCCGGCGGAATTCCTGGGAGAAAAAGAAAAACGTTTTGTTCTTGCCGTTGTAGACCTTAGGAATCACGACTGGCCCGCCGACGGTGTAGCCGAAATTGTTGTAGCGCAGGGGTGGAACGCGCGCATGGCCATCGGCGCCGGGATTGACGCTGTTCCGGTTGTTGAAGAAATTGTTGGCGGCTAGTTTATCGTTGCGGAAAAATTCATAGAGGTCGCCGTGCAGACGGTTGCCACCGCTCTTGGTGATGACGTTGACCATGCCACCGGCATTTCGTCCGAATTCCGCGCTATATTGCCCGCGGAGCACTCGAAATTCCTCAATGGCATCGATGCTGGGATAGTTGAGCAGCGTAAGATTCGCGCCGCGGTCCACGTTGTCGGCGCCGTCAACGGTCCAGTTGTTCTGGCTGGTGCGTCCGCCGTTAATGGCGAACGAGACCTGGTTGGATTGGCCGTTGAGCGGATTCGAAACACCGACGTAGATCTGGTTGCCGGTTCCGGTGTAGGTCACGCCCGGCATCAGGCTCACGAGTTGCTCGTAATTTCGGGCATTCAACGCAAGCTCGCGCACTTGATTGCCAGAAATGAGCCCCTGACGAGCGGAGGTTTGCAACTCCACCTGTACGGGGTTTGATTCTACGGTAACTTCCTGCTGGACGTCGCCGATTTCCAGGTTGAAGTCGATGGTCAGTTTGTCGTTTACGCTGAGCTGAATATCGCGTTTGATCGACTTCTTGAAGCCCTTAGCCTCCGCGGCTATCGAATAATGCCCACCCGGAAGCAGGGGCGCGCTATATGCGCCGCCCGAATCTGTGGTGGTGACGCGCACAACCGCATTCCGATCGGTATTGGTGACGGTCACGGTGGCTCCAGGCACGCCCGAGCCACTTGAGTCCTGTACGGTTCCGAGGATGGAGCCAGTAATTTCCTGCGCCCATGACGTGGTTGGATAGGACGCAAATAGCACAGCAACAACTAAAATGATTCGATTCACTTCAATACTCCCTAAAGCTGTCTCGACGCGCAACGTTACGAATTCGTGACGATGCGCAATTACCCTTATGTTACACCTATCACCGCTAAAATGAATTTAGTGGCGACTCTAGGCTTCGAACAGGCTCGGGAATGTGTTTTGTCCAAATTGGGGGAACGGCGGCCAGGGCCGCGCGTTGAAGCGGTCGCGTTGAATGAGTCTGCTGGACGGGTGCTGGCGGTCGATCTGCGCGCCGATCGAGACTTTCCCGCTGTTTCGCGATCGGTTCGCGATGGCTTCGCCGTACGCGCCGCGGATCTGCCTGGCGAGTTGACTGTTATCGGTGAAGTTCGCGCGGGCGAGTTGTTCGCCGGCGAGGTGCATCAGGGCCAGGCGGTGGAGATAATGACGGGTGCTCCGATGCCGCGCGGCGCCGATTCGGTGGTGATGGTGGAGCACGTCAGCGTGTCCGGCGATCGAGTCACGATTCAGCGCACGCTACAGCACGGCGACAATGTCAGTCCACAGGGATCGCAGGCCCGCAAGAACGACCCGTTGCTGAAGTCAGGACATCGCTTGGGATTTGCCGAAGTGGCGTTGCTGGCCACCGCCGGCCATTCCCGCATATCTGTGTTCGCCCGGCCGCGAGTGGCGATTGTTGCCACCGGCGATGAAATCGTGGAAGTGGATGAGACACCGGCCGATTACCAGATCCGCAATTCCAATGCCCAATCGCTGGCAGTGCAGGTGGCGCGAGCCGGTGGATGTCCGCAGGTTTTGCCGGTGGCGCGCGATGTTTGCGACGCTACGCGCGAGCTGGTGGAACAAGGGCTGCGATCCGACTTGCTGCTTCTATCCGGCGGCGTTTCGGCCGGCAAGTACGATATCGTCGAGCGCGTGCTGGCGGATCTGGGAGCGGAATTCTATTTCGATCGCGTGCTGATCATGCCGGGCCAGCCACTGGTATTCGGGCGGGCGCAGGGGAAGTTCTTTTTCGGCCTGCCGGGAAATCCGGCATCGACCATGGTGACGTTTGAAGTTTTCGCGCGGGCCGCGGTAGAGTTGCTGGGCGGACAACGGGAAGCGATGTTGCCCCTGCTCCGGAGCCGGCTGGCGCGCGAGTTCCGGCAAAAAACCGGGCTCACTCGATTCCTTCCGGCGAAGCTGAGCGCGGACGGGTCCGAGGTTGAACCGGTGTCGTGGCAAGGGTCCGGCGACGTGCCGGCACTTACGAGGGCCAATGCGTTTTTGGTCACCGAGCCGGATCGCGAGCACTGGCCGGCCGGCGACTGGATCCGCGTCCTACTAAAATAGTTAGAGACGGTTACACCATACCCAAGTCCTAATTAAATGAAGAAGCTGAGCCACTATGACAGCGCCGGCAAGCCCCGCATGGTGGACATCTCGTCGAAGAAGGCCACCAAGCGGACGGCGCGCGCGCACGCTTTCGTCCGCATGCGTTCCGAGGTCCTGGCTCAACTTCCATCCAATCCGAAAGGCAACCCCCTCGACATCGCACGGGTGGCCGGCATTTCGGCCGCCAAGAAAACCGCCGACCTGATCCCGCTGTGCCATCCGCTCATGCTGTCGCACGTGGATGTAGAAGTAGCGATCGAACCAAACGGTGTTCGCATCACATCTACTGTGAGTACGACCGGGCCCACCGGAGTCGAAGTGGAAGCCATCACCGCCGCCTGTGTGGCTGCG
>JBGPSX010000274.1:0-5792 GCA_041490325.1 Bryobacteraceae bacterium
AAGGCTGACCTTTAACTAATCCCAAATGGCCCGTCAACGCTCCATGTTGAGAGGATAGATGCGTGAAACCCACCGACGTTCAAAATCCCAACTACTTTCACAAGGTCGTCGACTGCCAGTGGGCCTGCCCCGCACACACCAACGTTCCTGAATACATCCGGATGATCGCGCAAGGCCGTTATGCCGACGCCTACATGCTCAACCGCGAATCGAACGTTTTCCCCTCGATTCTCGGCCGTACCTGCGATCGTCCCTGCGAGCCCGCCTGCCGCCGCGGACGCCTGGATGGAAAGCCCGTCGCCATCTGCCGCCTGAAGCGCGTCGCCGCCGACCTCCGCGGCGATATTTCGGACCGTCTCCCGAAAATCCCCACTAAGAAAAACGGCAAACGCGTCGCCTGCATTGGTTCCGGCCCCGCCTCCCTCACCGTCGCCAACGACCTTCTGCCCCTCGGCTACGAAGTCGTCATCTTCGAAAAGTACGACAAGCCCGGCGGCTTGATGCGGACCAACATCCCCGCTTTCCGCCTGCCTTCTGAAGTTCTGTACGACGAGATCGACCAGATCCTCAACATGGGCGTCGATATCCGCTACAACTCGTCCATCGACAGCCTGAAGGATCTGCTCGCCCAAGGCTTCGATGCAATCTTCGTCGGCACCGGCGCGCCGCGCGGCAAGGAACTCGACCTCCCCGGACGTCACGATACAGACCGCATCTTCATCGGCATCGACTGGCTTGAATCCATCGCCTTCGGCCACACCGACTCGATCGGCGAAAACGTCCTCATCATCGGCGTCGGCAACACCGCCATGGATTGCTGCCGCTCCAGTTGCCGCCTCGGCGGCAAGAACATCAAAGTGATGGCGCGCCGCCCGCGCGGATTTTTCAAGGCCTCGCCCTGGGAACTGGAAGACGCCGAAGAAGAAGGCGTCGAGATCGTCATCAACCACGCGCCCAAGCGCTTCGTCATCGAAAACGGCAAGCTGACCGGCATGGAATTCGAGCGCCTGGAATGGGACGCCAAAGCGAAGAACTCGAAAACCATTGACACAATCTTCTTCCCCGCCAACGATGTCATCCTCGCCATCGGTCAGGAAAATTCTTTCCCCTGGATCGAGCGCGACATCGGAATCGAGTTCGACAAATGGGACATGCCCGTGGTCGACGAAAAGACCATGCAGTGCACGCGCGCCGGCATTTTTTTCGGTGGGGATGCCGCCTGGGGCCCGAAGAATATCATCTGGGCCGCCGAGCACGGCCACCAAGCCGCCATCTCGATCGATAATTACTGCCACGGAACTCCCGTCACCGAACGTCTGCCGCAGGGCCAGAACCTCATCAGCCAGAAGATGGGGATCAGCGAGTGGAGCTACCACAACGATTACAACCCCGCGGTGCGGCAGAAGATGCAGCACGTGGATCTTGTGAGCCGCTTCAAGCAGATGAACATCGAGGTCGAGCTGGGCTTCTCCGCCGAACAGACCGCGCGTGAAGTACAGCGCTGTCTCAATTGCGATATCCAGACGGGCTTCACCGCGAAGCTTTGCATCGAGTGCGACGCCTGTATCGACGTCTGCCCGGTGCAGTGCCTCACCATCACGCGCGACGGCGACGAGCAGGATCTGCGGACGCGTCTCTCCGCCCCGGCGGTTAATCCCGATCAGGATCTCTACGTCTCGGCCCCGCTGCCTCAAACGGCCCGCATCATGGCCAAGGACGAAGACTTGTGCGTGCACTGCGGTCTGTGCGCGGAACGCTGCCCCACCGCCGCCTGGGACATGCTGAAGTTCGAACTTCTGATCCCGTACGCTGGCCGGCCCATAGGAATCGAATCATGCGTGACCGCGTAAACGACTTCGCCATCAAGCTCGGCAACGTCAATGGCACCGGCTCAGCCAGCGCCAATGGCCTTCTCATGCAGGCCATCTTCCGCATGGGGATTCCGGTTTCCGGCAAGAACCTTTTTCCATCCAACATTCAGGGACTGCCCACCTGGTACGAAATTCGCGTCAACAAAAGCGGTTACACGGCCCGCTCTCTGGACTATGACTTGATGGTCGCGATGAACTCGCAGACCTACGCCAGAGACATTCGCGAAGTTCGCGAGGGTGGCTACCTGCTGTACGATTCCTCCTGGCCGCTCGATCCGGATCTCATCCGCGGCGATGTGAATTTCCTGGGTGTACCGCTAGCGCAGATGTGCAACGAGAGTTTCCGTGATCCGCGCGAGCGAATTCTCATGAAGAACATCGCGTACGCCGGATCCCTCATCGCTGTTCTCAACGCCGACATGGACATTGTCGCGGCGCTGCTCGATGAAAAATACGCGGCCAAGAAAGCCTTGCGCGAATCCAATCACCGCGCCTTGCGCCTGGGCTATGACTACGCGCAGAAGCACTTCGCCTGCCCGCTCCCCTTCCATCTCGAGATGATGGATGCCAACTCCGACAAGATCCTGATCGATGGCAACACAGCCATTGCGCTCGGCTGCGTCTATGCCGGCGCCACCGTAGCGGCGTGGTATCCCATCACTCCATCCACTTCGGCGATGGACGCCTTCAAAGCCTTCTGCGAGAAATACCGCAAGGACCCTGAAACCGGCAAGAACAACTACATCATCATCCAGGCCGAGGACGAGCTGGCCGCCATCGGCATGGTCATCGGCGCAAGCTGGAATGGCGCGCGCGCCTTCACGTCCACCGCGGGGCCTGGAATCTCGCTGATGAACGAACTGCTCGGCCTGGCCTACTACGCCGAGATCCCTGCGGTCGTCATCGATGTGCAGCGCGTCGGCCCTTCCACCGGCATGCCCACGCGAACACAGCAGGGCGATATCCTGGAATGCGCCTACGCCTCGCACGGCGACACCAAACACATCCTGTTGTTCCCCTCGAATCCGGCCGAGTGTTTCGAGTTCGCACCTAAGGCATTCGACTTGGCCGAGCGATTCCAAACGCCCGTCTTCCTGCTCACCGATCTCGACATTGGCATGAACGACTGGGTGGTGCCCCGCCTGAAGTGGGACGACTCGTACAAGCCCGATCGTGGCCGCGTCCTAACCGGCGAAGAAGTTGAAAAACTGACCAAGTTCCAGCGCTACAATCCGCCGGACGAAAATCACGTCGCCGCTCGCACGCTCCCAGGCGAGAATCCCAAGGGCGCCTTCTTCACGCGCGGCTCCGGCCACAACAAGTTCGGCGGCTACACGGAAATCCCCGACGAATACCGCGAAGTGATGGACCGCCTGGCTCTGAAACACAAATCCTCAGCCAAGTTCGTCCCCGAGCCCATCATCCAGATCCGCAAAGGCGCGACCTTCGGGGTCATCACGCTGGGTGGCTGCGATCTAGCAGTCAGGGAAGCCCTGGACGTGCTGGCCGAACGGGGCATAGCAGCCGACTTCATGCGCATCCGAGGATTCCCATTCGACGAACCCGTGCAGAAGTTCCTCGACCAACACGACTACTGCTTCGTAATCGAGCAAAACCGTGACGCGCAACTCCGTTCGCTATTGGTCATCGAGACCACCGTCCCGAAAGAAAAGTTGAAGTCCATCCTGGTCTACGGCGGCTTCCCCCTAAGCGCCAAGCACGTAATCGACGGCGTCTTGAAAGCCATGGGGAAGGGCGAAGCCCCCGAACTCACCCCGGTAGCTGCTGGCGGCCCACAAGGGCCGATGGACGAATAACCATGCCAAACAATTCCACCATTTCATCAGTTGACAATAGTGGGGCAGGCTTTCAGCCTGCAGCCGTCTTCAGACGGCTCTTCTAAAAATGCCATCCATCAACAAACCGATCGCCACCCACCCCAGCCTCCAACGCAACGCTCTCGGCCTGACCATCCGCGACTACGAAGGATCCATGTCCACGCTCTGCGCCGGCTGCGGTCACGACTCCATTACCGCCGCCATCGTCCGCGCATTCTGGGAACAATCCACGCCGCCGCACATGATCGGAAAACTGAGCGGCATCGGCTGCTCTTCAAAAACGCCAGCCTATTTCGTCAACGGCGCACACGGATTCAACTCCGCCCACGGACGCATGCCACCCATCGCCACCGGCGCCAACGCCGCCAATCGCGAAATGATGTACGTCGGAATCTCAGGCGACGGCGATTCGCTGTCCATCGGGCTTGGCCACATGTGCCACGCCATCCGCCGCAACCTCCGGCTGGTCTACATCATCGAAAACAACGGCGTCTACGGACTTACCAAAGGACAATTCTCCGCCTCTGCCGACGTCGGATCGAAGAGCAAGAAGGGCGAGCCCAACCGAATGGCTCCCATCGATCCGGTGATGCTCGGCCTCAGCATCGGGGCCACCTTTATCGCGCGTAGTTTCTCGGGCGACAAAGAGCAGCTCGTCCCCATTCTCAAAGCCGCCGTCGCCCACCACGGGTTCGCATTGATCGACGTAATTTCGCCATGCGTAACCTTCAACGACCACAACGGATCCACTAAGAGCTATCTCTACACGCGCCAGCACGAGCTCAAGATCTTCGAGGCCGACTTCGTGCCGCCGTCCAGTGAAGTCCTGGCCCACATCGGCCAAAACGGCGCCGTCAACGTCCAGATGCACGACGGCAGCGTCGTCCGCTTCAAGGGCGTCCCGGAAAACTACGACCCCACCGACCGCCAAAAAGTTGTATCGTATCTCGACGAACACCAGGTCAAGGGCGAAGTCGTAACCGGCCTGCTCTTCCTAGACGAAAACGTCCCGGACTTGCACGAAATGAACCAGACCGTCGACACGCCGCTAGCCCGTGTCCCGTACCAGAAACTCTGCCCGGGCTCCGCGGCCCTGGACGCTCTACAAGAAGATTTTCGATAGTTGCCCGTGACCTCCACCAAATCGACTTACTGGGGCCCGCCGATGTCCGAGTCCCAATACGCCGTCTTCCACTTCGACGTGAAGACCATGTCGATGCGCGACGCGAAGGGCGACTACCTTTCCGCCGGTAACGACGCACCACTGATCTTCGACAACTTTGAAGACGCCAGCAAATACTGCCAGGGAATCGTCGCCAGCAAACCCGCGATGGGTTGCAGAATTTACGACCACAAAGGCCGGGTAGTCCAAACATTCTCAGACGAACAAGTATATGATCGGCATCACGGCCTCCCGGCCGCAAAGCGAAATATCGCCATCGGAGGCGCGTGCCTCGTGCTCGGCATCAGCGGCGTAGCTCTGGATGCCTCGCTCGGATGGAGCCTGACGTTCGGAGTCCTCATCGGCGTGCGATTCCTATGGGTCGGCGCCATGCGGATGGCCGAGGGAATTGCTGGCTGGAGAGACCAGCGCCCGGTTCGTTAAAGGCGATTACTTAGAGACCTGGACTGTTTGTTGGCCGTCGACGTAGGCGATATAGTCGGTGCCGCGAGCAGCCGCCAGTTCTTTCGCCTTCGCGTATTTGCCGGTATCCAGCGGACGGCTGATGGGACCGTCGGCCTTCCGGGCCGCCGTGGCGCGAATGTGAATCTTGGCTCCGCCGACGCCATCAGCCGCGACGAGTTGATAGGTCACTTTGCTGGTGCTGAAGAACTTTTTCTTCCCAGCCTCGCCGACCACCGAGCCAGTCGCCGCAGCGCCTCGGTGGATCACCACGATTCCATCCACCTTCACATCGTCGATCACAGTGAAGTTCAGCACCTGCCCTTCCGGAGCGTCGGCCGGAACATCGTCCGTCAGTGCGATACGGAAAGGCAGCGCGTCGCTCAGCGTCAGGACGGCCACTTCGGGCGTTGCGCGGGTGGCCTCCACTTTGGATGCTTCGGCTTCCTTGGTTGCCGG
>JBGPSX010000275.1:0-5789 GCA_041490325.1 Bryobacteraceae bacterium
GAGTGCGTGCGCCACGTAACCCATGAATCCCCGCGCTGCGTTTCGATATCCCAATTTTCGCTACTACATGGCGGCGCGATTCCTATCGGTCACGTCGTCAGAAATGCAGTCGGTTGCAGTCGGCTGGCAGATCTACGAGCTGACGCATCGCCCGCTCGATCTCGGCCTGGTTGGGCTGGCGCAGTTTGCCCCGGGTATCCTGCTGTTCCTGCTCGCCGGCCATACCGCGGACCGCTTTCCGCGACACCGCATCCTCCAGAGTTGCTACGGCGCATTCTCGCTTTGCTCCATCGCTCTGCTTGCATTGACGCTTCACGGCTTGACAACTGCCTGGCCGATTTACGCCGTTCTTCTGGCCAACGGAGCGATACGCGCATTCAACGGACCCGCCGCACAAGCTTTTCTGCCACTCGCCGTGGCCGAGGAAGATTTCCCGAACGCCGTCGCCTGGGGTTCGTCTGTTTTTCAGACGGCGACCATCTTAGGTCCGCTTGCCGGTGGACTCATCTACGGCATCGCCGCGAGTCCCATCCCGGTCTATTGCTGCGCGTTCGTTGCGTACCTCACTGGGCTTCTGTTGATGTGGATGGTCAAACTCCAGTCCTCCGGGCGCCCACATCAACCGCCGTTGCGCGCGATCGTTTTCGAAGGCCTGCGCTACATCTGGCGCGCCAAGCTGATTCTCGGCAGCATATCGCTCGACTTGTTCGCCGTGCTGTTGGGCGGCGCCGTAGCATTGTTGCCGGTCTATGCGCGCGAAATCCTGCATGCCGGCGCGTACGGTCTCGGATTGCTGCGTGGCGCCCCCGGCGTGGGCGCAGTTCTGATGGCGATCGTCTTGGCGTATTTCCCGCTGCGCCGCCGCGCCGGACTCACGATGCTGTGCTGCGTCTTCGGATTCGGCGTCTTCACAGTCCTGTTCGGACTGTCACGCAATCTAGCGCTGTCGATGATTGCTCTGGTGCTGGCCGGAGCATCCGACATGGTCAGCGTCTTCGTTCGCCAGACCCTAGTGCAAATCGCGACTCCCGATGCCATGCGGGGCCGTGTGAGCGCAGTCAACATGCTGTTCATTGGAGCGTCGAACGAGTTCGGCCAGTTTGAGTCCGGCCTCACCGCTCAGTGGCTCGGCGCTGTTCCGGCGGTGGTGGTGGGCGGCTTTGGAACTATGGGGATTGTCCTGCTTTGGGCCTGGTTGTTCCCGCCGCTACGCAAAGTGGATCAGTTAACGGATCCCGGCGGTAAGACCGTCTAACAGCGCATTACTTGGTCCCTACCACCATGGAATCCGGGCCCACCAGATGTTCCACTCGCGTTTCCCGGAATCCGGTATCGCGCATCCAGCCCTGACAATCGGCGCCGGTGTAGTCGAAGCCGCCAGGGGTCTCGATGAGCATGTTCAAGCTCATCAGTAAACCGAAGGTGTTGCGCCGACGCTCGTCATCGATGATGCCCTCGAACACGATCAGCGCGCCACCGGCAGGCAAGGCATCATAGGCTTTCTTCAGCAGCATTCGCTTGGTTTCGAGATCCCAATCATGCAGAATGTGACCCATGGTCAGGACATCCGCCCCGGGCAGCGGATCGGTGAAGAAACTGCCTTCGTGAAACCGCAGCCGGGCGCTGAGTCCGAATCGCCGCGCGTATTCCTCGAATATCGGACGCACCGGCGGAAGATCGAACCCACGGCCTTGCAAGTGAGCATGCGCTTGGCAGACGGCCACGGCCAAGCCACCTTGCGCACATCCAATGTCGACAAACGAATGGTACTTGTTCCACGGAAACTTCGCAGCGATGGCATGGGCCGTTCCCAGACTCAGGCCCGTCATGGCCGAAAGGAATTGCTGCAACCGCTCTGGATCGCCATAAAGCGCCTCGAACGGATTGTCGCCTTTATGTTTGATTTCGTTTTGTGGTTGCCCGGTTTTCAGCGCTTCGGTCAGCGAGCCCCAGAACGGATACAAGCGCGCATTCGCCATTTCGAGAAAGCCACCGGTATAACTCGGCTTATTTCGATCCAGGAACAAGTCACTTTCGGGCGTGTTGCGATAGCGGCCATTTTCCCGGTCGAGCATTCCCAAAGATACTAACGCATCCAAAAAATCGCGCGCGCCGCGGGGGTGTAGTTGTAACCGTGAACTGATTGCGCCGGCATCCAGAGGACCGGCTCCGAGCAGAGTGAACAAGCGCAGTTCAATGGCGCTCAGTAGCGTCTTGGATCCCCAGAATCCAAGGCCCAGTTGCAAAATACGGTCCGGCGTGGGGCCGCTTGCGGAGGTAGCAGACATAGGTTTCTATTATAGGAAATTGTCGATTCGGTTTAGAATAACTTCTTGAAGGCTCTGCCGACGCCTTTTCCGATCTTGCCAGTGCCTCTTACGGCGCCGGCCGTCACGTTTTTGCCAGCGCCGACCGCGCCTTTGCCGACCGCGACGCCGGCATCAATCGGATGGAGTGTGACGAGGTCGAGGGCTCCCTTGCCAGCGCCTTTTGCCAAATTCCCGGTGCCCTTTGCAACCCCAACGCCAATGTCGCCGGTTCCACGCGCAATCTCACGGCCCGGCCCCGGCTGATGCTGATCGGTAGTTTGACCGAAGGCGCATAAACTGAGGGCCAAGCCCAGAGAAAGACTAATTTGTAATCTGGCCATGATTCTCCTGCTCTTTGTTGAGACGCATCCGGCTGGAGAAAGGGTTTCCAATTTGCAAGCGAAACAAGACAACCGGAAACTGTTCTGACCCATTCTCATCTCAAGAGTGGTCTGCTTAAACTTATGACCGGTTCCATCATCCAAATCAACATCTCTCCCGGCGGAGTTCCCAAGCACCGCATCCCTGAAGCAATAGTCACGGCCGAAGGTATTCAAGGCGATGACTGGGCGCATCCCGCGATTCATGGCGGACCGAATCAAGCCCTGTTGCTGATCACCTCAGAAGGCATCCAGGAGTTGACCATGCAAGGCTTCCCGCTCTTTGCTGGCGCGCTTGGCGAGAATCTCACTCTACGCGGCCTGGACCGCCGTCAGATGCGCGCCGGACAACGTTACCGCGCGGGCGACGTCTGGATCGAGCTAACCAAGCTCCGCGGTCCGTGCGCCACGCTGGACGTGTATGGTCCCGGAATCCAGAAGGCCGTCTATGATGCGCAAGTCAAGGCGGGCGATCCCTCGACGCCGCGCTGGGGCCTGGGAGGCTTCTACGCTAGAGTTCTAAAAGCAGGCACTCTTCGGCCACACGATATAATCGCATTAGTAGACCAGGTCGTTTAGTGATGCGATGTCAAACCTCGTGGCGCACGCACTCCCGCGTGCCGCGTTCTGACTCATGTGAATGCCTGATCTGTTGCCGGTAACATGTCCACACTGCTAGATACCATTCCGTTCCGGCAGTCCCGGCGTGCGCACGGCGAGATATCCGCGGTCGAGGATGGTCTTTCTCCCGTGGTTCAACACCACATTGAGATGCTGCTCGTATCCTCGGCCGATCCCGATGCGGCGATCCACTATCTCGCCCGCTTGAAACAGGAAAAGCGCGAGGCCTTCGACGCCCTGGCGGCTTCGCAGTCGAGCGCGCGATACCTGATCGCCGTCTTCTCCTACAGCCGCTTCTTGTCCGACGAGATTCTGCAGAATCCGCAGTGGATTGAGCAGGTCGCCGATCTGGACCGGGTGCTTTCCGCCGACGAGTACAAGCTACGGCTGGCGGCGTTCCTGGAACATCAATCCGCTGGAACGGCCGACGCGCTGTCGCTGGCGCTGTTCCGCCGCCAGCAGATCCTGCGAATTTTGCTACGCGATGTTCTGGGCGTATGCACGCTGCCGGAAACCACCGAAGAGCTGTCCAATTTGGCCGACGCGATTTTGGATATCAGCTACGAGCGGATTCGCGCCCAACTGATCTCAAAACATGGCGTACCTCGCTACGTCGATGAGAGCGGCCAAACGCGCGAGTGCGGCATGTCGGTGATCGCGCTCGGTAAGCTGGGTGGCCGGGAGCTGAACTATAGCTCCGATATCGATCTGATGTTCGTCTACGCCGCCAATGGCGAAACCGACGGCGACAATCCGATTTCGAACAAGGAGTTTTATAAGAAAGTCGCGAATCAATACACCGAGTTGCTTTCCACCTACACCGCCGAAGGCATGTGCTACCGCGTTGACTTGCGGCTGCGCCCGGACGGAAGCCTGGGCGAAGTATGCATCTCGCTGGATGGCGCCAATAGTTATTACCAGGCCCGCGCGCGCGATTGGGAATTGCAGATGCTGATCAAGGCGCGTGTTGCCGCGGGAGACGCCAGCTCGGGCCGCGAATTGCTTCAGTCGGTGGAGCCGCTGATTTACTCCACCACGCTCGACTTCTCGGCGATCGAAGCGGTTTCGGTAACCCGCGAGCGCATCCACGAAAAGCTCAGCCGCCGGCGGCTTGGCAAATCGGCCTTCGACATAAAACTGGCGCCCGGAGGAATCCGCGACATCGAGTTTCTGGTGCAATGCCTGCAACGCCTGCGCGGCGGACACGTGCCCTGGGTCCGGCACGGTGGGACCATGCTGGCGCTGGCGCGCTTGAGCGACAAGGACCTCATTTCGGCCGCTGAGTACGGGCGTCTCGTAACTGCGTACCGTTTTCTGCGCAACCTCGAACATCGCCTTCAGTTCGCCGAAGATCGCCAGACCCATACGCTGCCCACATCCGCGCGCGATCTGGATCTGCTGGCGCGCAAGATGCCCACGGCCCAGCTCGGCAGCGAGCCCTCCGGTGAAAAACTGCTGCACGAGCTGAACGCTCACCTGGAAGCAGTGCAGGAAATCTATCAACGCGTCATTCACACCCAGCAGCCGATGTACTACAACATGCCGGCTCCTTCGCCCGCCGAAGTAGAGGGGCCCGCGGCGATGGAGCCAGCTTCCAGCAATCTGTTGCGATTCCTCGATCAAAGCGCGCCCGAACTTTCCAAAGTCGTCTCGCGGGCCGATCTGCGTCGGGGCGGCGGCGCCTTCGAGCATTTCATGGAGAAGGTTTCAACCAATCCAGCCTGGCTCGCGCTGCTGAATTCCCATGTCGATGTCTCCGGCCGCATTCTCGACATCTTCGAGCACAGTCCCTATTTCGGAGAAGAGCTGATCCGGCTGCCGGAGTTGACCGAGGAACTGGATCGGCTGCCGCCCACCAGCGCTAACTCGTATGCCGAAGACGCGGCGCAATGCGACGACATTTCCGCTTTGCGGCGCTTTTTCCGCGTGGAGATGTTTCGAATTCAGGCCGCCAGCATGTGCCTTCCGACGCCCGTCTTCGACACGCTCGAGATCACCTCCGATCTAGCCGACGCTGCGATTGCCGCCTGCTATCGCATGTCGCTTGACCAAGTGCTGGAGACTCATCCACCATCCGCGAAGAAATACCACGCCGGCCGGCAACTCATGGTCATCGCACTGGGCCGGCTCGGAATGCGTGAATTCGATCTTGCTTCCGACGCCGATCTCGTTTTTGTACTTCCCGATGAGGATCACGTCGAGCATCTTTTTTGGACGCGCGTGGCCGGACGCATGATCGATCTCATCACCGCCTACACGGGGGCCGGCTTGATGTTCACGGTGGATACGCGCTTGCGGCCGAACGGCAGCGCGGGCGCTCTGGTTCAGGCGGAAGCGTCTTACAAGGATTATTTCGCCAGCAAGGCGGAGGCATGGGAAGGCATTGCTTACATGAAATCGCGAGCCGTGGCCGGTAATACGGATCGCGCCACCAGCTTCCTCAACGATCTCCAACAGGTGGATTGGCGCCGCTACGGAC
>JBGPSX010000276.1:0-5769 GCA_041490325.1 Bryobacteraceae bacterium
CGCGCGAACAAGGACTGGACAGCGGCTTCCCGCGACGAATCCAGCTCGAGAGATTTTGCCAGAGCCAGCCGAGCCGGGGCGTAATCTTCCAGGTGTTCGTAGGCGCATCCCAGACTAAAGGGTCCTCTGGACCATCCAGGTCTAGACTCGACGATTTGAGACAGCAAGCGAATCGCTTCGCGAGCGGAATCGAGTACATCGCCGGGCAGGTCGTCAGGTAGAAGCCGGCGAAAACAATGGACCGCGTCTTCGAATCGCCTTGAATCCGCCATGAGGCAACCCAGCTCCGCCCAGCCATCCATGCAATCCGGGTCGAGGCGGATCGCTTCCCGATAGGCCCTTTCGGCCGCGGAAAAGTCTCCCACAGTCCGCCGCGCGTTGCCGTCACGGACGAGATCATCGGCGGAGCGTGTCTGGAGTAGTTGGATTTTGGGTTGGGGCGAGCCCGTCCGCACGCTTTTGTGGCGGTTCATGAAAAATAAGTGAAGATGGTCCGAATAGTTCTCGTTGAAGCGCAAAAAAGAAGCGAGGACGCCTTTACAGACGCCCTCGCTCGAATGAGGAGTTTACTTTACTGCGCCGGCTATTAGCCCTTCAGAAGGGAAAGGACCGCTTGGGGCGCCGCATTGGCTTGCGCGAGAGCGGCCACACCGGCCTGCAGAAGGATCTGCGCCTTGGTGAGGTTGGCTGCTTCGGCGGCGAGATCGGCATCACGAATGCGCGATTCGGCGGTAGACAGGTTGGTCAACTGGGACTGCGCCAGGTTGACGGCGTAGCCAAACTGATTCTGGCCTCTTCCGACGACGGCTTGCGCTTTGCCGAGCAAGGTTACAGCCACGGATAAGGCAGAGACCGCCGAGGAAGCATCGGATTGCGTGCTAACGCCTGCCGAAGAACCGGTGCCGACGATATCGGACGTCGCGATTGTGTTGGGACTTGCGAAGCCATCGGCTCCAACCGTGGTGCTGGTTGACTCCTGGCCAATGCTCACATTGAACTCGCTGCCCACGGCGCTGGCGAAGGAAATCTTGGTCCCCGGCTTATCGACCAGCGCAACAATGCCCTTTAGGGCAGCGTTCCCGGTGGCTTGCAGCGCGGCATTGATCTCCTTCACGGCGATGGTGGCCGTGACGCTGGTAGTTCCCGCGAATGCTCCCGTACCATCCAGTGTGACGGTGGCGGTCTGAGGTGCGCCGTTGGCGTCGTTGATCGAGAAGGTCAGCGTCTGTTTCTCGTTGACGGTGGCTGCGCTGCTATACACCAAAGTAACGTAGGTTAACCCGGCGCCCAGGCCATTCGTGACCACTCCGGAGACCTGCTCTGTGCCGCCGGCCACAAACGAATTGGCGTGGCTTGCGGCGGCGCCAGTCCCGATCGAGGCGCTGTTGTCGCCAGTGGTGTTGGTGGTGAAGTTGCCAAGGAAAGCGTTGCCGACGATGTCATTCGCGGTGACCTGGAAGGCAGTGCTCGAGGACACAAACTGGAGTTGCTGAGCACCGTCGGCGCCGGTGTGGATTTGCGCGGTGACGTTGGCGGCTTTGAAGGCGCCGGCCTGAGCCGTGCCAGCCAGAGCCGACCCTTGGATTCCGGCATTGATGGCTTTGGCGAGCGACGTGGTATCCGCCACGTTCGCCAGGTTTACAGACACCGTGATCGACGAGCCGGCGCCCTGAGAGAACCCCGGACCCGAGACATCGAAGGTGACGGTGTTGCTGTTGGCGGCCAGGAACGCAGCGTTGGCGGCGCCGTCCGCGATGATGGCCGTTACGTTGGTGTTGGCGTTTCCAGCACTCAAGTCATATAGGCCACTATCATCAGCACCAGACGCAACCTGGTATCCGGCCGTGAAACCCCGCAAGCCGAGACCTTGCGTGTCGACAATGGAGTTGCTGAGGTCAACCGAGACCGAACCGTTACTGATAACGGCTGCGCTGGTGGTGCCCTTGCCACCGCCGATGAACACGGACAGGCTCTGAGCAAAGGCGCCGCCCTGGTTCAAACCGATGGATTGTGCTTGCCGGTTGATTTCGCCCAACACGGATTGGAATTCGCCATCCAGTACAGCGCGGCCTTCCGCGCCACCGGTGAAGGTTCCGGAAGCTGATTGCGTCGCCAGGGTGCGCGCGCGATCGAGCAGGTTCGAAATGTTATTGATGCCGCCATCGATGATCTGCAATGTGGACAGACCGTCGTTGGCGTTGCGAATACCTTGGTTCAGCACGGCCTGGTCAGACCGGTAGCCGTTGGCAATCGCTAATCCAGCAGCGTCATCGCCGCTCGACACGATGCGCAGACCCGAGGTCACGCGGTTAATGGTTTTGCCTTGGAAATCGCTGTTGACGCGCAGATAATTCTGGGCGGCCAATGAGGCGACGTTGGTATTGATACTAAAAGACACAGTTTTCTCCTTAGATTGGGAACCCGGAACGCGTGAACCTTCACGGCCCGGAGCGCCTTTAGCGCCCTCGAGAGGAGGCTGACCTAAGCAACCGCGGACCCATGCTGCCGCCCCGGCGCGAGCGCCCGAGCCCATAGGCTTCCCGGTGCATCGATCAAATGCCTCTTTCAGTTCTCACTGTGCTTATCGGGGAGATGCTGATTAGTTTGAATTCAAACCTGCAGTTTTTTTAACGCTGTTTTGAAATCGGCTGGCGTGAGGCCGTGCGCGGCGGCCGCATTCTGTTCCTGCGTTATTTTCAGTTCTTTGCGAAGGATTATGGTGGTCCTGGGCGCCCGGACTCCGATTTTGGCCCCCTGCGCGGACACGGCCAGGACTTCAATTTCGATGTCGTCGCCGATTAACAGCGACTCGCCCGCGCGCCGCCCCAGGACTAGCATGCCGGCTCCAGGCTAGGGCGCTCGACCGGGAATTGATGGGAATAGGCCGAGTCCCCCCGGATGGCCTGCAGCGCGCGCCGCGTCTTGAGGTTGACTACAATCGGCGCCATTAAATTGGCAGTGGTGGAAAAACCTTCGTGCAACGAGACCAGCGCCAGCACCAGCACCTCGCTTCCCAAAAATGGTTGCCGCGAGCGATCCAGATCGAGTTCGATCAGATCCTCCAGCGAAAGCGCAAGCTTGTAATTGCGATCCACGACCAGGATTGGAAGGGCAAGAAAACAAAGCCCCGCCTGGGTGAGGCTTTGCAGGAAGATCAGCGGAGCGTTCTCGGGCAATTCGATAAAGACAAAGCGTTTCTCATCGTCGAAGGCGGGTAACCCGAAGGGAAAATCGTAAACCGATTCTGCCTGGTACTGCATCGCCCCGAAATACTTTGTATCCACCTGCGGCATTGCCGGTTTACTTGCACGTGAGATGCCGCTCGACACGCGGCGTCCCCATGAGCGGGGACGCGACACGCAGGAGGCGCGTGCGCCACGCCGGCTTACAAGCTACTAACCATGCCGCGGGCGAAGTGGTACAGACCTTTTTCAATTATGTAGCGCGCCACCAGCGGCGGAAGTTCCGCGGGTGTTTCGCCGGCTGCTAGGCGCCGCCTGATTTCGGAGGACGATATCGGCAGAGCCACCGTATCCAGCCGGTGCACGCGCGCTCCGCCCGGAGCGGTGTAGTGATGCCCCGGCCGCATAACGACTATGAACTCTGTCAGCCGGATCAGATCCTGCCAGCGATGCCAGGTCGTGATTTCAGCAAATGCATCGGCGCCGATGATGAAGTAAGGCTCTTCGCCCTGGGCCCGGACCTTTTCAATCGTATCGATGGAATAACTCTTCCCGGAGCCCGCTTCGAGACGAGATGCACGGAAGCGGGCGTCGGCCCGGCAACCCAGTTCCGTCATCTGAAAACGGTCCTCGTAGCCAGCGCCGCTCTGATCGGACTTGTGGGGCGGATGCGCGGCTGGGATGAACCAAACCTGTTCGAGATCGAATTGATCGGCGGCTTCGCGCGCTACCGTCAGGTGCGCGTTGTGAATCGGATCGAAGGTGCCGCCGAAGAGGGCCAGCCGCATTTAGTGTGTGGCGTACGCACCCATGCGTAGCGTCACGCTTTGGCCGACTTAGCCGAAGCTTTCCAGTTTTTCTCGTCCCAGAACAGGACCCGGCCCTCACGATAACTTTGCACGGCGAGATTGATCACTGCCTGTGCGCGCGCACCCGTCTCGACATCCAGATGCGGCTTTTCGCGGGTACGTACGCATTTGAGGAAGTTCTCCACGTGCGCGGTCATCATGTCGGTCTGGTCCACGGGAATTTTGATGGGATCGGCGCCGAATTTCGCTTTGTACTCCGCCTTGAGCGGCGACCGTTCGCGCGTCTGGCGATTCATGACCAGTTCCGGGATCACGGTGATGTAATCCGTGGGACGTTCGAACTGGCCGTGCTCCACCATGATGATGGTGCCTTCGTGACCGCGGATTAGTCCGGGAATGTGATGCGAATTGGCCATGGACGAGCTGAGCACCAACGAGTGACCAGCCGCGTAGTCGGCCACCAAATTGAACGTGTCGGGAACTTCGCGCTCGTCTTTGAAGATGTAGATGCCGCCCGTGCCGGAGACGCGCGAGGGGAACTGGGCTTCGCCCCAGCAAATGTTCAGCGGCGCCACCACGTGATAGAACAAATCCGTCGCGATGCCGCCCGAATAATCCCAGTATTTCCGGAAGCGGAAGAATCGATCGGCGTCCCAGGACCGCTTGGGAGCAGGTCCGAGCCAGTTCTTCCAATCGATAAAGTTGTCGCCCTTGCCATCGGGGCCGGCCTCGGCATCGATGGGCCAGTTCCATTCGCCTTCAATCCCATTGCGATGATAGGAACCCTGGCTCATGATCATCTGGCCGATCATGCCATCGGCAATGGCCTTGCGCGCCTTCCACCACTGATCGCCGGAAGTGGTTTGGGACCCCACCTGCAGCACTCGCTTGGTCTCCTTGACGGTACTGACCAGTTGCTTGATCTCCTCGTTGGTGTGGCACATCGGCTTTTCGAGATACACGTCTTTGCCGTGGTCCATGGCATCCAGCGCCATCTTGGCGTGCCAATGGTCAGGCGTGGCAACGATCACCGCGTCCACGTCGGAACGCCCTACAATCTCGCGATAATCCAGGTAGCCTTGGCATTTGAACTTCTCGGAGTTTTCGCGCTTGCGCTTCTCATAGACGTCGCACACCGCCACAATCTGACAGGCGTTGTTGCTTTCTCCGTACTTCTGGAACACGCCGCCAACATAGGCTCCGCGGCCACCGACGCCGATTACGCCCACGTTGATACGGTCGTTGGCGCCCACCACGCGTCCACTCGTCTTACCTCCGCGCGCGCCCAAGGCGGACCCGGCAAGGCCAAGAGACAACCCGGCGGCGCTGGCGGTTTTCAGGAAATCTCTTCGGTCAACAGATCCATTATTTTGCGGCATATACGCTCCGTGAGTGGAATCGATCGCTGAAATTTCAGTGTAGCTCCGCGTGGGAAGCAGGGTCAAAGGAGCCGCAGTGAGTCCGCGCTGGCTACCTATTCGTAGCGGAGCGCCAGCAATGGATCCACTCGCGCAGCTTTGAGTGCGGGAACCCAGGATGCCAACAAGGCGGTGGCGGTCAGGGCAATCACAACTGCGGCGAAAGTTAGAGGATCATTCGGCTTCACGTCGAAAAGTAGCGTTGCAATCAGGCGCGTGAGGCCGAGCGCCGCGGCCGTGCCGGCGGCAATGCCAGTCAGCGCCACGGCCATGCCCTGCCCGACCACCAGGCGCACAATCTCGCCTCGGCGCGCGCCCAAGGCCATGCGAATACCGATCTCGCGCGTACGTTGCGTGACG
>JBGPSX010000277.1:0-5765 GCA_041490325.1 Bryobacteraceae bacterium
ATCACGCAGTATCCGCACCGCTTCTGAGGATGCCGTGTGCGCTTCCAGACCATGGCCCAAACCATCCGCCAGCAAGAGCACAAGGTCCTCGCCAAAGCGTCGGAAGCCCCACGAATCACCGCACACTTCCTGTCCCCGTTTAGAAACATTGGCTACGCCAATCTGGTATCTCTCGGTAGGCTGACGTTCCGCGCCCGGACGCCAGCGCGCCAACACTGCGGTTCCTTTGCCGGGCACGGAATAGAAATCCGACTCGGTCGACAGTCGCATGATCGCTCCCAGGCCGTGGCCGGATGTGCCGTTGGTGGAGTATCCGTCGCGCAGACACTCTTCCAGATTGGTCAGGCCGGGGCCTTGATCGAGGGCCACCACTTCCAGGCTGGGAAATGGCCGATCCATCTCCGCCATGGTCTGGATCAGAACTTGTCCGTGCCCGGCATGCTTCAACACGTTGGTGGAAGCCTCTGTCACTACCACCGCCACGTGCTCGGCTTCCGTCTCGTCCAGTCCGGCGCTTAAGGCCATCTTGCGCGCGATTCTTCGAGCCTCCGCGGTTATGCTAGGCTCTTCAATCCGAATGCAAGTTGACTTTCCCAATTCACCGCCACCTTACTACGGAGATTCGAGTTCCCTCGCCCGGTTTCGAATGTATTTCGAATTCGTTCGATAGACGCTTTGCGCCACCCAGCCCGAGTCCCAGGCCTGCACCGGTGGAATAGCCGTCCGTCATCGCCAGATCGATATTGGCAATACCCGGGCCTTGATCTTCAAACACCAGCTTGAGCCCTGTGCGCATTTCGTTTTCTATGTGCTCGAGGTTGAGCACTCCGCCGCCGGCATAGTCTAGCGCGTTGCGAGCCAACTCGCTCGACGCAGTGACGATCTTGGTCTGATCCACCAAGCCGAAGCCCATGCTGACCGCTTTCTTCCGCACCGCTTGCCGCACGGCGACGATGTCTTCGGAGGCTCGGATCTCTAGCACCTGAGAATCCACTACTTTCATGGAGTTCAGCCCGTGCCGTCGACCGCTTCTTTGAGGGCCTGAATGCCCTTTTCAACGTCCAGCGCGGTGCGAATTCCTTTCATCGGCAGCCCCAGCTCCACCAGCGTGATCGCAACCGAGGGTTGCATCCCCACCACCACCGTCTCGGCGTCCAGCAGCCGGGACATCGAAGCGATGCTCGCGAGCATGCGGCCAATGAAGGAATCCACCATTTCCAAAGCGGAAATGTCGATCAGCACGCCGCGCGCGCGGTGGCTCACGATTTGCGATGTTAGATCGTCCTGTAAAGTGAGTGCGAGACGGTCATGCATGTCGACTTGAATGGTGACGAGCAAGTACCCGCCCATCTTCAATATTGGAATTCGCTCCACGGTTTACTTTGCCCCAGCAGTTGCCGCGGTGTGAACCACGGCATACCCTCCACGCTTTAGCGCCACAGCGAAGGCATCCGCCAGCGTCGCTTTGGTCGTGACTCCCGCCAGATCGACGCCCAGGTGAATGATGGTCTGGGCAATCTGGGGCCGGATACCGCTGATCAGACAATCCGCGCCCATCAACCGGGCGGCCGCTACGGTTTTTAGCAAATGCTGGGCCACCAGCGTATCCACCACCGGGACGCCGGTGATGTCGATGATGGCGAAATCGGAACGGGTCTGAACAATCGCATCCAGCAAGTTTTGCATGACCACCTGGGTGCGTGCACTGTCCAGAGTACCGATGAGGGGCAGCGCCAGAATGTTTTCCCACAACCTCACCACAGGCGTTGAAAGCTCCAACAGTTCCTGCTGCTGGCGCGAAATAACACCCTCGCGCGTCTTCTGGTAAGCCTCGGTGGTGAGCAAGCCAAGGCCGTCCAGCAGCGCCGTTGCGCGCCAGACTTCATCCGCCAATGCTTTTGCGTCCTGGCCGAGTTCGCTACTCAGCGCCGTGAACACGGGGCGCTTCAGCGAGAACACGAAAGAGGCCGTCTCGATCGGCGAGTAACCGCTCTTGGCGCGCGTCGACGAAAGGTCGGTCAGAAAATCCCGTACCGGGGTCCACGAGGCTCCGGACGAGTCTTCCGGATTGCCGTCCTCCAGGGCGGTCTTCAAGACGCGCAGAAACTCGCGGGACTGGCGCGTGGCTTCCTGCCGTTCCAATGCCGACACTCTGAGGCCCGTCTTTTCTTGTGCTTCCAGCCACTGCGTGGTAATGTCCTGTTCCCGTTTGTCGAATATTTCAGCCAACTTAGAGCGCAATGCAGGCACAACAATATCTCCTTATGTCACCAATCTGGATCCGCTGCAAGAGCAAACGGTCGATCGAAGGTTTTCATCATAACATCGGTCTTAACGAAGTACGTCACCTTCACTGAGTCAGACGCTTGAAGTCACTAATCTCTAACTTGTTTCTTTTAACTGTCACAGCGCGGCGATGCGCCGATCCAGTTCAGCAAGCTGTTGGCCGATTTCGGCTCTGGCGCGGAGATCTGCCACTCGGCTCATGAAGCGCCGTACTGATTCAGCAGCCTTGGCTGCGTTGGCTTTAGCTTGGGCGTAATGATCCATGTGGGCGGCATCCCTGGCAAGTAACGCAGATTGCGCGAACGTGCCACCCAGCTTCAACTCGGTATTGAGAAAGGCCGTGAGTGTCTGCTGTGTCTCAAAGTGTAGCGATGCATGCGTCGACGGCATTTTTTCGTCTCCGATGAAACCATGGTGCCACAATGGAGTCTCATACAAAGGACGGTTTCAATGAATGCTCACGGCGCTGCGATTTTAGCGAATCCGCATCCATGCGGACACATCGTGTATCCCTGCACCGATGAGAATCTGGTCGGTCAAGCGGTCTGTCTGTTCGCAAGCGCCGGTATTCGCGATGGCGAGGGTGTAATCCTGATAATGGGCGCCGATCGCCGTGAGCCGATCAAACTCCGGCTTCAGGTGGAAGGCTACAATGTCGAGGCATATGAGCGATCAGGCCAGCTTACGTGCATCTCGACGGATGATCTGTTAGCACGATTTATGGTGGACGGAACGCTCGACGAGGATCTGTTCCGCTCCACGATCGGCGGACTCATTGACCGCGCCAAGGCCAGCCGGGGCTCTCGACATTCGGGCAAGGTTCGCATTTTTGGAGAGATGGTGAGCCAGTTGCGGAACACGGATCTGACGGCTACGACGCGACTGGAAGAGTTGTGGAACGACGTAATCAAACAGCACTCGGTATCGTTGTTGTGTACGTATGCCCTGCATAACGCCGACGATCACATTCCTCAGGCGTTAGTAGACCTTCACTCGCACAGTCTCGAACGGGAGTCCAGTTTCGTCCAGAGCACCTAGCGCTGGCGCTGGAGCGATCGTTCGGGCCCGCGGCCGCGCTGCAAGTCTTCAGCGCATTTCAAACAAACAGGACGGCCATTGTCGTACAGAGATGTCTCGGCGCCGCAATGAATGCAATTTGCCATCCGAAAATAAAGACTAGTGGGCTGTCGGCAAGCCCTCTTTACCGCAACACCAACGAAAACAGTATGTAAGTTGTCGATCCGACGTGGCGCACGCACTCCTGCGTGCCGCGTTCACACTCGTGTGAACGCCGGGCCGGTAGTAAGCGCGCATTACAGACAGCTCACTAGTACGAATTCGCTGAGGTTACGAGGTTACAGGGAGATTGCCAGTTGAAGCCCTATTCGGTTCTGAGCGCCTGGACGGGATCCGCGACGGCCGCCTTCCACGCTGGACGCGCGCTCGCCACCGCCCCGATCAAAAGCAGCAACGCGCCCGCAGCCACATAGGTGCCCGGATCGGTGCCGCTGATCTCGTAAAGCAGGCTCGTGAGCAAACGGGACAGCAGCAGTGCAGCGATGAGACTCGCGATCAGTCCCGCCGTCAAAGGAATCATGGCATCGCGCAGAATGACACCGGCCACGTTTCGCGGCGTCGCGCCCAGGGCCACTCGAATCCCGACCTCTTTCGCTCTCAGGCTGCTGGTGTAGGCAACCACCGCATAAACTCCCGCCGACGTCAGCAACAGCGCCAGCCCGCCCAGCACCGTAAAAACCCACGCTGAAAAGCGCGGCCGCCAGATTGAATCCGCGATCACGTCGTTCATGGTGGCCACTTTTACGATGGGTTGATTCGGGTCGACGGCCCAGATTACCTTGCGCAGCGTGGCGGCGAGCGCCAGCGGATCACCGGATGTCCGAACCACCACGCTAGACATGAAGACGCCAAAAATAAATTGCTGGTAGGGACGGTACACTTCGCCCTTGGCCGGCTCATCGTAGCGCATCTGCGGCGAATCCTTGACCACGCCCACGATCCTGACTTGGATGTTGTTCAAGTCCGGAGCTGGTAAATTCTCACCCACGGCACCGTGGCCCGAAAATAACTGCCGCGCAAGGTATTCGTTGATGATTGCGACCTGAGCCGAACCGGTCGAACCGGTTTGATCCGATTCCAGGAATGTACGTCCCGCGAGCAGCGGTATTCCCATGGCTGAAAAATATTGCCCGCTGATTGTGCGCGTCGAAGTTTCGAGCGGTTGCCCATCTGGTCCCGTGACAAACGTCGTGGTGTTCACGTTCGATAACGGAAGATTGTTGACCACCGCGACAGCCTGTATGCCTGGAATGCTGGTCAGCCGCTCCACTATCTCACGGTAGTAAGCCATTTGCCGCGGCTTGGTGTCGTACTTGCCCGTCGGTCTCGTTTGCGTCCGGCTGCCCACCGGCACACGCATCGTCAGCACGTGATCGGGACGAAAACCATGGTCGGACTGCTGCAGCCGGATGAGGCTCCGAATCATGAGCCCCGAGCCCACCAGCAACAAAAAGGCGAACCCCGCCTCGGCCGCGATCAGAATCGAGAACAGGCGCGTCGACCGTCTCTGTCCTCCCGCGCCTTGCCCGCCTCGCAGCACCGCCTGCAGGTCGACTTTCGATGCGAGCAGAACCGGAGCCAGACTGCAGATGCATGCCAGCATCAGACACAGTCCCGCATTGAACAACAGCACGCGCTCGTTGATCGCGACCCGCTGGATGTGTGGCAGCGCAAACGGTAGCGCTGCGAGCGCCTTGAGCAGCGATTGCAACGTAAGGTAAGCCGTTGCGATTCCGGCGGCGCTTCCGAGCACTGCCAGCACGAAGCTCTCCGCCAGCAGTTGTCTCACCACTCGCCAAAATCCCGCGCCGAGCGACGCGCGAATCGCGATCTCCTTTTGCCGTTGTACTGCGCGGCTGAGCAACAGGCTGCCCACATCGGCGCAGGCGATCAGCAAAACCAGACCAACCGCGACCAGGATGAAAACCAGCGTCAATTCGTACTGGCGTCCGATGGTGGAGCGCCACGGCGACACCGCGATTTTCAGCCCGGCTTTGTCTTTCGGGTTTTCCTGTTCGAGCTGCCGGGCAACAATTTCCAACGCGCCCTGAACCTGAGAGAGACCCACACCCTTCTTGGTCAGCGCAATCACTTGCAGCCAGCCGGTCGGGTTCGGGCCCAGCGGCATCCACATCTCGTCATTTGAAATAGGAAACTCGAACTCCGTTGGCATCACGCCGACGATGCTGTAAACCTTGTCGGAAACCGTGACTGGCCGTCCGATTACGGCGGGATCGGCGTGAAATCGCCGCCGCCAGAGGCGATCGCTCAGCACAGCGACGTTGCCCGCGTTGAGCTGGTCATCGGATTCCACCAGCCCGCGCCCCAACCTGGCGCGCACGCCCAACATCGAGAACGCGCTCGCGGAAACTCGCTGCGCGCTGATCTGATCCGGCTCTCCG
>JBGPSX010000278.1:0-5764 GCA_041490325.1 Bryobacteraceae bacterium
CACGTTCGCCACGAGCCAAGCGATAAACCGGCCGGGGTTCGATCAGTCGCGCTGTCGCGGTGGCAGCCTGGTCGTCGGGCTGCTCGAGCGGCGTGATGTCTTCGAGAATGTAAATGCCTCGGCCGTAGGTGGAGACCACCACGTCGTGATAATTCTTCTGCACTACAATCCAGGACACGGGCGCGGCCGGAAGTCCGTCCTTGAACTGTTTCCAGTGGGCGCCATCGTCCATCGAATAGTAAAAAGCATTGCCGGTGCCGGCGAACAACATGGCTTTTTTGTTGGGATTCTCGGCAATCACTCGGGCATACGCCAGCGGGCCCTTGGGAAGATTGCCAGTGATCTTGGTCCAGGTCTTGCCGAAGTCCGTCGTCTTGTATAGAAACGGATCGCGGTTGTCCATCAAGTGCAGATCCGCCGCGATGTAGGCCGTGCCGGGATCGAAGTGGGACGGCTCAATTTTCGTAATCGTGGCCCACTGGGGCAAACCGGCGATGTTGCCCGTCACGTCGTTCCAGTGCGCGCCGGCGTCTTTCGTGTACCAGACTTTTCCGTCGTTCGTGCCCGCCCAGATGAGCTCTTTCTGGATCTCGGAGGGCGCGATCGAGAACACCACGGCGCCATAGAATTGCCCCAGGTTGTCGCCCACGATTCCACCCGAAAAGACAATGCGGCTCGGATCCTGCGTGGACAAGTCGGGGCTGATGACGTTCCAGCTTGCTCCGCCATTTGTGGTTCTGAAAATGACCTGGCATCCGTAATAAACCGCATTGTGATCGAACGGATCGATTGCGAGCGGTGGCGTCCAGTGGCAGCGATACTTCACCTGCGTGGGCGCTGAATCCAGCGTGTGGAACCATGGGCTCACCGATCGCGCCATCTTTGTCCGGGCATCGTAACGAGTCACTTCGTTGGCATAGCAGGAGGCCCACACAATGTTGGTGTCGGTGAGATCAGGCAGCGTGAAACCGGATTCGCAGCCGCCCAGGCCGTGCTCCCACACGCCCCCCGCGCCTCGGCCTCCTCCAAATCCACCTCCCGGAGCGGCGAGACCGGGAACATTCGGGCCGGCTTCCGGAGTGTTGCTGAATCCGCGCATGGTGCCGTCGTCCTGCATGTTTCCGTACACGCGATACGGCACATCGTTGTCGACGGCGACGTGATACATCTGGCCGATCGGCAGTGTGACGCGGTTGGCAGTTTTCCCGTGATCGGTGGTCATATACATCCCGCCGTCGTGGCTGACGAGGATGCGATCGGCATTGGTGGGATCGATCCAGATATCGTGCGTGTCGCCGCCCCACGGCACCACGCGGAATGTTTTGCCACCGTCGTTCGAAATGTGGAAACTGCTGTTGGCTACCAGGACTTCGTTCTCGTTGCTGGGCGAGACGTCCAGGTGAATGTAATAGCCGGCGCGGCCGATCAGCGATCGATCCCAGCTTGAGACGCTCCAGTTTTCACCGCCGTCGTCCGAGCGCCACACCGACCCCTGGTCGGCGGTTTGAATCAGCGCGTAGACGCGGCTCCAATTGCTGGGCGCGACCGCCACATCGATCTTGCCGACTGGCGAGTGCGGCAATCCGTGGCCTTCCAGGCGCTTCCATGTGGTCCCGGCATCGCGCGAAACATACACTCCGCTCCCGGGGCCGCCGCTATTGAATACGTGCGTGTGCATTTCGGCCTGCCACATGCCTGCGAAGAGCACATTCGAGTTGTGCGGATCCATCACCAGGCCGCTGCATCCGGTATTGGGGTCCGCGAAAAGCACTCGCTCCCAGTCCTTGCCGCCATCTCTGCTGCGGTACACTCCACGTTCCTGCTGTGGACCGGTTAAACGTCCCAGCGCGCATGCGAATACGATGTCCGGATTGGTGGGGTGAATCACCATACGGCCGATCCGGCCAGTCTCATCCAGCCCCATGTGCGTCCAGGTCTGCCCGGCGTCGGTGGATTTGTAAACGCCGTTGCCCGTCATGTCGACGTCGCGTATGGCCCAGGCTTCGCCCGTTCCAGCCCATACAATTTTCGGATCCGATCTTGATACTGCTAGCGATCCGATGGCCTGCACCGGCTGGTTGTCGAAAATGGGAACCCAGCGATTCCCGCCGTCGGTGGATTTCCAGACTCCGCCCGACGCCGCGCCCGCGTAGTAAGTGTTCGGATCGCCCGGGATACCCGCAGCGGCGGAAATCCGGTTGCCCACGGCTGGCCCCATGAACTTGAATCGGAAATTCTCCTGCACCGGGCCGCGGCCGCCGCGTTGTGCGGCTAATTGCGAGACTCCAAGAATCAAACCCAAAAATCCGGCAAAGAGTTGCCGCGGTAACCGATACATGCTGTCTCCCTGTCTTGTCACTGTGCTGTCTCAGTGTGACCGTTGGTGCTCTCGCGATTCCAATCCGGCGGTTCCATGCCCGCCAGGTTGTGAACGAAAAAATCCTCTAACAGCCGTTGCCCATACGCGCCGCCGGCGCCATGTCCGCCACCCGGCACAAAGAGCAAATCAAACTTTTTGCCGGCCTTGATCAGCGCGTTGACTACCTGCATAGTGGACGAAGGGTCGACGTTGGTGTCCATCTCACCGACCACCAGCAGCAGTTTTCCTTGTAACCAGCGCGCATTATCCACGTTCGAAGACGCCGCATAATGCGGACCAAGCGGCCAGGACATCCACTGCTCATTCCACCAGATCTTGTCCATCCGGTTATCATGACACCCGCTGTTGGAAACCGCGACCTTGTAGAACTCAGGATGGAACAACAGCGCGCCCAGAGCATTCTGCCCGCCGGCCGATGTTCCGAAAATACCTACACCGCGGCTGATATCGTAATAGGGATACTTGGCGGCAACGGCCTGGTGCCACAGAATCCGATCCGCGAATCCGGCGTCGCCGATATTCTTCCAAATCACTTCGTGAAACGCTTTCGATCGGTTGGCCGTTCCCATCCCGTCGATCTGCACCACGATAAATCCTAACTCAGCCAGAGGCTGGACCGCTGGCGTAAATGACTTGGCGACGAACGAACCTTGCGGGCCCGCATAGATCGTTTCAACCACGGGATATTTCTTGGATGCGTCGAAATTCGCCGGCCGGTAGATGATGCCCCAGATGTCCGTCGTGCCGTCGCGGCCCTTGGCCGAGAACGATTCTGGAGCGCGCCAGCCTTCGGCGGCGAGCGCCTTCAAATCGGAATGCTCTATCTCCATCACCAGCTTCTTATCTTCGGCGCGGCGAAGCTGAGCGAGTGGCGCAGTGTCGACTTTTGAGTATGTGTCGACGTAATATTTCATGTCCTCCGAATACGCCAGGCTGTGATTACCTTCCACCTCGGTCAACGCAGTCAGGCCGTTTCCGTCGAAATTGATGCGATACGCGTGCAGGAAATAAGGATCTTCATCGGCGCTCATGCCGCTGGCCTGAAACCAGATCTGGCGCTTTTCTTGATCGACCTTGTCCACCGAACGAACCACCCAGTTGCCTTTGGTGATCGGGCTCTTCAGTTTTCCAGTCACACCGTCGTAGAGATACAGATGACTCCAGCCGTCGCGCTCCGACATCCACACGATCTCTTTCCCGTCATTCACGTCGGATCGAAAAAGTCTGCCGTTATCGCGCTGATTCGGCTCCGCGCGCCGGTAGTCGATGAAGGTGGAACTCTCTTCGGTGATGAGCGGCCGCGATCTGCCGGTAGCTGCGTCGACCTCGATCAGGGTATAGACCTGGTGGCCACGCTGATTGTATTCGAAGGTGAATCCCCGGCTGTCCTTCCACCACATGGGTCGCGACAAACTGAATGGATTTGGAAAGAGACTGTTGTTGACCAGTACCTGTTTCCTGGTTTCGATTTCGAATAAAGCGGGTTGCGCGACGTCGAGCGCGTCGCCTGGCTTTGCGTACTCGCGTGCTGAATGCTTGGGCTGAAGCTGATCCGCGGGAGACGATTCGACGTAGTGAACCTCACGTTTGTATCCGGGACGCACACGATACGCGACCAAGTGTTTGGAGTCCGGCGACCATTCGATCGACGCAAACGTGTAGTGGTTTCCTTCCGAGCCGTCCCAGCTCAGCGGCGAAGTATCGGTCTTGCCTTTGGGCCGCAGAAAAACGTTGTAGTTCTGAATGAGCGCCTCCCATTTTTCGTCGGGCGATATCTTCACTTCAGGGGCGGGGCCCTGAGATTGGGCAGCGCCACGGCCCTGTCCCTGCTGGGGCGATACGCCGGCCATTCCGTCTTCGACATCGTTATCGAATTCGTTGGGGCTTTCATCGAAATCTGCGTCCGGCCCCGGCCCGCCTCGCCCGAATCCCGGAGGCCGCGTAGCTTCCCCCTTCTTGCAGATGTATCCGGAGAGATCGCAACGCCAGTCGTGGCCCTCCGCTGAGAACTTGACGGCGCGTTGATTGTCGACGAATTCAAAGTCTGGGAACGGAAGCGTCACAGCGGTGTATTTCTTTTCCGTCTGCGCCGACAATGAGCCCGCCAGCTTCTCGTGGTCGAAGGCCCGCGCCTTAGCCTGTGTATCCGCGTCTACCAGCATGAATGCGTTTCCGCCTGGAACCGATTTCCTGTACCAGAACTTGTGCGTGGATCCGATCCACGTGACACGCCCGGGCACGTCGAGAGCCAGGTTCTGGAATTTCTCACGCAGGCCGTTGGCCCGCCGATAATCCGCTTCAGTGACCTGCGCGTGCATGCCTGCGCACAGCAGAACAAACAAAAGGAACCGAATCGCGAGTTTCATGCTGCCTCACTTGGTTACTGTTTTGGGTGGAAACTGTTGTACGATACCGCCGCCTGCCTTCACGATCTTTTCCATATCGTCCAGCTCGGACGGAAGGAACGCGGTGAAATTCTCGACGCCACTGCCGGTCACGGCCACAACATCTTCGTATCGGATGTAGAGATTCTCGCCGGGCACCCGTAGCTGGGGATCGATCGAGAAGACATGACCGGGTTTCAGCGGCCCTGAGATATACTCGCCGTCGTCATGCACAGCCATCCCCACCGGATGCGAGAACACGCCGCCGCCTTGATTGACCAACTGTCGCGCGGCCTGTTCGTAGGCGGGTTTTGAGAATCTTGTCCGCGCAAACACCGGCTCCATGGCGGTCTTGGCCTCATCCATAATCTGGCGCGCCGTCACGCCCGGACGGATACGCTGGATGATCGCATTGCGATATTCGAGCACGAACTGCAGCAACTCCCGCTGCACCGGGTTGTACTTGCCATTGACCGGCCACATCCGGGTGATGTCGCTGGTGTAGTAGCGATAGTCGGGCGCGAAGTCCATCAGCACCAGTTGCCCTTCATCGAGACGCGACATGTTGCGGTAGTAGTGCATGTTCCAGATATTCGGAGTACCAGCCGCGGTGATCGACCGATAGCCTTCCAGGCGAGCGCCGTTGACCAGGAACACATATCGCGCCGCGGCGTCGAGTTCGTACTCGAAAATCTCCGGCTTGGTGCTTCTCATTGCCTCAAGCAGACCGAGCCCGGCAATCTCCGATGCGCGCCGGATGAGCGCGATCTCGCGCGGGCTTTTGACGCTGCGCAGCTCATCCAGAATTGGCGTGAGATCCTCGACATGTACGCGAGGAATGCGCGTCGCAAGAAGCCCGATGAAATGCATCTCGCGAGGACTGCGGCCGTCCCAATAATCATTGAGGATCGCATTGTTGGCCGATGCGAGCTCGCCTCGGCTTTGTTCGCTGCCCTCGGCCGGACTGTAAGGCACGTAAACGGTCAGAGCCGGAGGACGC
>JBGPSX010000279.1:0-5742 GCA_041490325.1 Bryobacteraceae bacterium
CGATGCGTTTCCAGCACGTCGCGGAGCTGCGGCAGAGCCTCCTCGGGCTTCGGCGTCGCGCGTTCCGGCTGGCTGCTGCCGGAAGTTTTTCTCTCGATAATGTACCGGCCGCCCTGGCCGCTGACATTCACGTAGTCGGCCTTCTTCAACTTTTCGACAAAATCAGAAAAGCTGTTCGCGCCGTACGCTTTTTCGGTAAACGCAGAATCGAGCTGCAGCATCGTCGATTTCAACAAACCGAGCTGTGGCTGCACTGCGCGCCGTTCCAGCACCTGCAGCGCGCGCTCTACCAGCGGCATGGCCTGCGCCAGATCCAGCGGAGCCGGCCGGCTGCGATGTTGTCCGCCCTGTTGACGCTGCTCGCGTGGTGGGCCGCCCCGCTCCTGCCGCGGCGGGCGTGGCTCGCGGATTTCAGGACGGTCGGCATCCGATAGCAGCGATTCATAACTCACAAACTCGTGACAGTTCTGTTGCAGGATGGTGCTGGTGAAGGCCTTGCCGCCCACCACGAACACCGTCTTGCCATACTCTTTCAGTTTGTTGACCAGCGGAATGAAGTCGCTGTCGCCGCTCACGATGGCGAACGCATTGACGTGCGGATGCGTGAAGGCCATCTCCAGCGCGTCCAGCGCGAGATTGATGTCGCCGCCGTTTTTGTCGCCGCGTGGCGAAGGCAGCCGCTGGACCATCTGTACGGCGCTTTCGGCCATCGACCGCGCCGCGCCCTCCTGACGGCCCCAGTTGGCATATGCGAACTTAGCCACCAGGTCGCCTCGTTCCTTCAGTGCATCCAACGGGAGCGATACGTCAAATTCCCGTCGAAGCGTAGATTTCACGCCGATCTCGATATTGTCGTAATCGACGAATACGGCTATGTTCAATTTTTCTTGCATTGGTTCTTTCTTTTAGTTATCAGTCCGCAGGCTCAAAGCCTACGCCACGGGCCCGAGTGCCTGTGCTGCTGCTTCAGGCGGTCTGCTTTACAGAAGACCGTATGAAGTCCACAATTTCTTCGAGCGAGGCTCCGGGCTGGAATACAGCCGCGACGCCCAGCTTTTTCAGCTCGGCGGCGTCCTCGTCCGGAATTATACCGCCTACCGTCACCAGGACGTCGTCCATGCCCTTTTCGCGTAACAGTTCCATGACCCGCGGAACGATCGCGTTATGCGCGCCCGAAAGGATGGACAGACCGATGACTTGGACGTCCTCCTGCAGTGCCGCGTTTACAATCATCTCCGGTGTCTGCCGCAGGCCTGTGTAAATCACTTCCATGCCCGCATCGCGAAGAGCGCGCGCGATCACCTTCGCTCCCCGGTCGTGGCCATCCAACCCTGGCTTGGCCACCAGGACCCGGATGCGATGATCCATACAGTCCGAGTGTAGCACTGCGCCAACGTCCCTCTGCTCCAGGCGTTTGTTAGCCTGGAACCATGAAACGATCAGCCGCATTGGCCGTACTCACATGTGCACTTTGGATCGTTGCCCATCCGCCGCGGTCTGAGGCTCAGTCCAATGAAACGCGTGCCGCGAAATCAACGTATCTGGTGGTCTACCATCCCGGCTCAGCGTGGCTCCCTGGAAAAAACACCTCCGAGCAGCCGCTCCGGGAACACGGCCGTTACATGCTGAGTTTGTATACCAAGGGCGTGCTTAAGTTCGCCGGGCCTTTTACGGACAACACCGGTGGCGCCGTGGCCTTCGAAGCCGAGAGCGAGGACGCCGCAAAACAGATTGTTGCTTCCGACCCGGCAGTGGTTTCGCAAATGTTCACAGCCGAATTGCATCCGTGGGGCTTGGTGGATTGGGAGCGGCGCATTAAGAAGTAGGCTTCACACCACGCTGGTTTCCGTATAAGTCCCGAAAACAGAGCGAAAGGTGTCGCAGATCTCGCCCACAGTGGCGTAGGCGCGCACCGCGTCCAGGATGAACGGCATGGTGTTGTCTTTGCCCTCAGCCGCGCGGCGCAGAGCATCCAGCGATTTTTGGACTGCTTCGTTGTCGCGCCGGGCCTTCAGCTTCGCCAGCTTCTCGAGTTGGTGTTGCTGGCTGGACCCGTCGATCTGCAGCAAATCGATGGCATCTTCTTTTTGCTCGACAAACGCGTTGACTCCCACGATCTTCTGCTCGCCCGTCTCCACCGTGTGCTGATACTCGTAGCTCGCATTGGCGATTTCGGTCTGCGGGAATCCGCGCTCGATGGCCGGAATCATCCCGCCCATTTCGTCGATGCGCCGGATGTAGTCTTTGGCGCGCCTCTCCACTTCGGCTGTGAGGTTCTCGACAAAGTAGCTGCCGCCCAGCGGATCCGGCACCGCCGGTATCCCGCTCTCATACGCGATTACCTGTTGGGTGCGAAGCGCGATCGTGACCGCATGCTCGCTCGGCAGCGCGTAAGCCTCATCCAGAGAATTGGTGTGCAACGATTGAGCGCCTCCGAATACGGCGGCGAGCCCCTGTAGCGTGGTCCGCACAATGTTGTTGTACGGCTGCTGCCAGGTGAGCGAACAGCCGGCCGTTTGCGCGTGCGTGCGAAGTTTCAAACTGCGTTCGTCCTTGGCGCCGTAGCGGTCGCGCATCGTCTCCGCCCAGATCTTGCGCGCCGCGCGGAATTTCGCGATCTCCTCAAAGAAATCGCTGTGCGAGTTGAAGAAGAAGCTCAGCCGTGGCGCGAAGCTATCGACGGGAAGTCCGCGCTCGATGGCCCAGTCGACGTATTCGATGCCATCGCGCAACGTAAACGCCAGTTCCTGCACCGCGGTCGAGCCGGCTTCGCGGATGTGATACCCGCTGATCGAGATTGGATTGAAGCGGGGCACATGCTGCGTCGAGTACTCGATGACGTCGGTCACCAGCCGCATCGACGGGCGCGGAGGGAAGATGTATTCCTTCTGCGCGATGTATTCCTTCAGAATGTCGTTTTGCAGCGTGCCGGACATCCGCGACCAATCCACGCCCTGCTTTTCTCCAACGGCCAGGTACATGGCCCACAGGATCGGCGCGGGCGAATTGATGGTCATCGAGACCGTGACATCGCCCAGCGGGATGCCTCGGAAAAGTATCTCCATGTCCTCGAGCGAGGAAATCGACACGCCGCATTTGCCCACTTCGCCTTCAGACGTCGCGTGGTCGGCGTCGTAACCCATCAGCGTTGGCAGGTCGAACGCGACCGAAAGCCCCATCTGGCCCTGGCTTAACAAGTAAAGGTAGCGTTGATTGGTCTCTTCCGGCGTAGCGAAGCCGGAAAACTGGCGCATGGTCCAGAGCTTGCCGCGATACATCGATTCGTGAATGCCGCGCGTATAAGGAAACACTCCGGGCGCCGGCACATCCAGCCCGCGTACGTCTTCGGGACCGTAAACAGGTTCGACGGGAATGCCGCTCAGCGTGTGCCGTCCAGACAGAGTGGTTGCGCCGGTTAGCTTGGCCATTAATTCCATTGTAAGATGCGGGAAGGGTCGATAATCGATACGATAACGCTCAGCCCTGCGGGGATACGTTCAGTGTATACTTACACGGAAGTCAAAGGCCCGATGGGCTATGCGCGACACGGGAAGATTGACACCGATATGAGCGAAGAAAAAACTTTGTACGCCCGGCTCGGCGGCTACGACGCAATTGCGGCGGTCGCCAACAACTTGGTTTCGCGGCTCATGACCGATGGGCTTCTGGGACGCTTTTGGGCAAACCGGGGCGAAGACGGCATAAAACGGGAAATACAGCTGCTCATCGACTTTTTGTGTCACAGTGCCGGCGGCCCCGTGCTCTACACCGGCCGGGACATGAAAACCTCGCACAAGGGCATGCGGATCACCGAGGAAGACTGGGCCGCGCTCATTCTGCATCTCAACGCGACCCTCGATCACTTTCAGGTCGCTGCCGCGGAGAAAGAAGCCGTGGTAGGCTTCGTCCAAAGCATGAAAAGCGACGTCGTCGAGGGCCTAAGGGCAGAGTCTGTGTCCGTGTCCTGACGCACGTCGACTGCTAAACGCGGCGATCATTGCTAGCGCCTCGCCCTGAGAGTCCCCCCGGAGACTGCGTCTAGCGCCAACCTGGCGGTGGCGAACCAGCGTGCGCCCAGCCCACCAGGATCGACCGCAGTGAAATTAACAGTCGCTGGCGCACCCCCCTCACGCTAGCAAGTTCGGCCCCATCAAACCCGATTCAGTACTAACTTCTTAACCCGATCGATCTCGGGCTCGTCGCGCCGGTAGAAAATCCATTGCTTGATGTGTTTGCCACGTAGCAGGCCCGCCCTCACGAGTATGTTCAGGTGCTCGCTGGCGGTGGGTTGGCTGACTCGCAGTTTGCGGGCGATCAGGACGCCACAGACGCCATCCGTCACCAGGTCGCCGTCCACCTGGCGGGGGAAATGGCTAGGCGGATGCTTCAACCATTCCAGGATCTGCAGCCGGCGCTCGTTCGCGAGTGCCCGCAGTACGATTTTACGATGTACCATATAGACAATTAGCCAACTGCCTAAGTATACTGGAACCGCAATGCCCGACACGATCGTCAACCGTGAAAGCATCGTCGCCACCGCGGACCTGATCCGGCCCTACATCCGGCGCACTCCTTGTATTGAGGTTGATGGAGCCGACTTCGGTCTCGATTGCCGCCTGATCTTCAAGCTGGAACTGCTGCAGCACGCCGGTTCTTTCAAACCGCGTGGCGCCTTCACCAATCTCTTGCGGCGTACGGTTCCTCCGGCAGGCGTATGCGCTGCAACGGGCGGCAATCACGGAGTTGCCGTCGCCTACGCAGCGATGAAGCTGGGAAACCCGGCGACGATTTTCGTGCCAAGTGTCTGCGCGCAAGTGAAGATGGACCGGATTCGAAGCTTGGGCGCGAACCTCGTGGTGGCCGGCGAACGGTATGCGGACGCCCTCGCCGCAAGCGAAGAATGGGCCGCGCAATCTGGCGCCATGAAGATTCACGCCTTCGAAGCCATCGAAACTTTGCTCGGCCAAGGCACTGTGGGACTCGAGTTCGAGCAACAGGATCCAAGGCTCGATTGCCTGCTGGTGGCAGTAGGCGGTGGTGGCCTGATTGGTGGAATCGCGGCCTGGTATTCGGGCACACTGCAGATCGTCGGCGTCGAACCGGAGGCGGCGCCCACTCTGAAGCGCGCACTCGAAGCCGGCCGCCCCGTGGATGCCGAAGCCGGTGGAATCGCCGCCGACTCCCTCGCGCCCAAGCGCGTCGGAGAACTCATGTTCCCGATCGCGCAGAAATTCGTGAGCGAAGTCGTGCTTGTTTCAGACGATGCGATCCAGCAAACTCAGCGCGAGCTTTGGAACGTGATGCGCATTGCTTCCGAGCCCGGTGGCGCGGCCGCCTTAGCCGCCCTTCTCTCCCGAAAGTACGTGCCCAAAGCGGGCGGGCGCGTCGGAGTTCTGCTGTGCGGCGGCAATACCACGGCTGTAAACTTCGACTAGTCATTCTATGCACTTAGCTATACAATATGTGTACATTGCAACGCGCGCTCTATCTGATAAAGTACTGAAAAACAAGGATTGACCAATGGAAGCAAGAATGTTCTGTAGAACATTCGAACTGGAGGCATATTAGGTCATGTCCACCGATTGGGAATCGCATTTAGAGCGCTGGGTCGCCGCCAGCGTGGTTGACGTCGAAGTCGCCGGCCGAATCCGCGCCTGGGAACGCGAGCACGCGAAGACGGGCGGGTTGCGCTGGCCCATCCTGATAGCGCTCGCTTTCGGCGCCTTGCTGCTCGGAGCGGGC
>JBGPSX010000280.1:0-5731 GCA_041490325.1 Bryobacteraceae bacterium
AGCATCTGGGTTGCACTAAACACACGATTCAGGCCGGTCTGCGCGACATTTGACGTAAATATAAACACGTGGAGAAATTGCTCCGCGCAACTTAGAAAGAGGACGCCAAACGAGCTTGGGTACGGTCAGCCAGTGTTCCTCGACCAAGCGTAGCGCGACCTGGCTGGTGGCGCAAAACTCAGACTGTACGGGTTGTCAAAGGAGCTGCTTTTGGCCACAGAAGAAGCCGGACGGAACCAAGAGGAGCCGGCGAGCAAACACAACGAACGGTCATGTTATTATGGAAATTCCGCCACTACGAGGTTTCTGTGTCCAGGCTCACCCGTAAAGAACTAAAGAGCGACAAGTTTGCGCTCGAAGTCCAACACAGCGTCGAATACGTCTCCGAACACCGCCAGCAGTTGGTCCGCTGGGGCGGCATCGGCGCGGGCGTTCTAATCGTCATCGCCGCGATATTCTTTTATCGCAGCCACCAGCACACCGTTCGCCAAGAGGCCTTGCACGCCGCGATGCTGAATCAAAACTCGCAGGTAGGACAGGCTCCCAACGAGTTTGTAGTAGCATACGCGACCGAAGCCGAGCGCCAGAGTGCGATTAACAAATCGTTCACCGAAGTGGCCGCGAAGTACGCAGGAACCGATGAGGGCAACATAGCGGAGTTTTTCTTGGGGACCAACGCGGCGGATAAGGGAAACTTGGCGGAGGCCGGCAGGCGTTTGAAGATCGTCACCGATTCGGGTAACAAGGAATATGGTTCGCTCGCCAAGCTTTCGCTCGCCCAGGTGTATGCGTCGCAAGGCAAACAGGCGGACGGGGAGAAGCTCATCCAATCGGTGATCGACAATCCCACCCAACTGGTGTCGAAGGAATCGGCCACCATTGAGCTCGCCCAATTGATCAAGAACTCGGATCCGCAGCGCGCCAGGAAACTGCTCGAGCCGTTACGAAGCAGCCCGCGCCCGAACATAAGCCGGGCCGCTGTCACAACACTCGGCGAACTATCGAAGTGACCGGCCTGGGGCGCCTCCGCTTTTCGGTTGAACACAGCCGAGGCCGCCGCTACCCTGAACTTCCGCATCCTTACCGCAACGAGTTTCAGCGCGATCGGGATCGCATCATTCACTCTCGCGCCTTCCGCCGGCTTGAAAACAAGATGCAGGTATTTCCCGCCGGCATCTCGGATCATTTTCGAAACCGGCTCACACACACTATTGAGGTCTCGCAGATCGCGCGTACCCTAGCCTCTGTGTTGGAGCTGAACGAGGATTTCACCGAAGCCTTGGCGCTCGGCCACGACATCGGTCACCCACCTTTCGCGCACGCCGGCGAAGATGAGCTGGACCGTCAGATGCGGAAGTACGGCGAGCGATTCGATCACAACCTGCATGCGCTTAGAATCGTCGGGACCTTCGAGCATCGCTATGCGCGCTTTCCGGGCTTTAACCTGACCTTCGAAGTGCGCGAGGGGATCGCGAAACACTCGCGCGATTTCGAGGCGGGCGAGAATCCGATGTTGGACGATTATCTGCCAGGTTTGCGCCCGCCGCTCGAAGCGCAGCTCATCGATCTGGCCGACGAAATCGCGTATAACACCGCCGACTTGGACGATGCGTTTACCGCGCAATTGTTCGGAGTTGAGGAAGCCTGCCAGGCGGTGCCCGAATTCAGACGGCGTTACGAGGAAACGGAAGGCCATTTTCCGGGTGCGTCCTGCCGCGAGAGATTTCAGGAAGTGGTTCGCGGTTTAGTGGACTGGCTGGTTTCCGGCTTGTTGCAGGGTACGCTCGCGGCGGCTGATGCTTCCGGGGCACGCGACGCGGATGAGGTTCGCAAGCATCCCCGGCGGCTGGCGTGCATGACGCTCGAGACAAAGAACACGAATCGCGAGTTGAAACAGTTCCTGCATCACTCCGTCTACTTTTCCGACGCGATGGTGGAGGAACGCCGCCGCTCAGCAAACATGATCGCCGAGCTCTTCGAATTCTACGTCCAGCATCCCGAGAAGCTTCCAGAAAACTACGTCGAAGCTCTAGCCGATTCACCGATTCATCGCGTAGTGTGCGACTACATCGCCGGAATGACCGACGGATTCTTTCTGCGCGTCTACAATCAAACCGTTTGATGTGGCGCACGCACTCTGCGTGCCGCGTTCACACTCGTGTGAACGCCGTTTGTTGGAACGGATGTTACGATGAAAGTTACCGGTTCATTCCACGATGAAATGCCGCATTTGTGAGACGCGCAAACCGCGCCGCTATTGTCCTGGCGTCAGCGGCGACATCTGTTCCATGTGTTGCGGCGCCGCGCGCGAAGTCACCATAAGTTGTCCACTCGACTGCCAGTATCTGGTGGAGGCGCGCCTGCACGAAAAGCCGCCAGCGTTCAATCCCGAGGAAGCTCCCAATCAGGATGTTCGGGTCTCCGAAGAATTTTTGCGGCAGAACGAACACCTTCTTCTTTTTCTAGGCCGCACGCTGCTGGATGCCTCATTCGCGACCGCCGGCGCAGTCGACCCTGATCTCCGCGAGGCCTTGGATTCCCTGATCCGCACCTATCGCACGCTGCAAAGCGGCCTCTATTACGAGACCCGCCCGAGCAACCTGGTGGCAGCGGCCGTGCATCAAAAGGTTCAGGAATCCATCGACGCGCTGAGGAAAGAATTGGCCGAAAAGGCCGCAACGCCGATCCGCGACGCGGAAATACTCGGAATGTTAGTGTTTCTCCAGCGCATCGAGTTGCATCAAAGTAACGGGCGGCCGCGCGGACGGGCCTTCATCGATTACTTGCGCGCCTATTTCCCCCAGGATACCGAGCGTTCGCCTGACGCGCCTTCGCTGATTCAGGTATGACCGGGTTCATCGTCTTCGCTCACGGATCGCGCATCGAAAGCGCGAATCAATCGGTGCGGGATGTGGTGGAGCGAATGGCCGTCTCCGGTAATCACGCCGTGGAAGCCGCATTCCTCGAACTCGGAAAGCCAGACTTAAGCGGCGCCACCGGGCGGCTGATCGCGCGCGGCGCGACTGAGATCGTGGTCATTCCCTATTTCCTGACGCTCGGCACTCACTTGCAGCGCGACCTGCCGCGCCTGGTTCAAGAGGCTGCGCGCGCGAACGGAAACATCGAAATGCGATCGACGTCGCCCCTGGATGGGCACCCCGCTCTGCTGGAGGCGCTGCTCGATCGCGCCAGCGAAGCGATGTCCTCCGGAGAGACGCGGCCATGAAAGCGACGCTGGTGGAGTGCCACGACATCGCTCCGGAAGTGCGGCATTTCGTTTTCGAAGTTGGGGAAGTCGAACGGCTGCATTTCAAGGCCGGCCAGTTCGTTTCATTTCAGGAAAACCTCCACGGCAAGAAAATCATTCGCCCCTATTCCATCGCTTCGCTGCCCGACGGAAATCGCTTCGAGCTGTGCCTGAATCTGGTGCACGAAGGAATCTTTTCGCCGCATCTGTTTGAGATGAAGCCGGGCGATTCGGTGGAAATGGGCGCGCCGCTTGGTTTTTTTGTAGTGCGGAATCCAGGCAAGGACGTACTGTTCATCGCTACCGGTACTGGGATTGCTCCATTTCGCGGGATGGTTCCTGGCTACCTCAACCATCCGGAAGCCAAAGAGCTAACCATGCTGTTCGGCGTTCGTCACCAAAGCACGCTGTATTATGGCGACGAGTTTGAAGCGCTCGCGCGAAAGCACGCGAACTTCCGCTTTTGGCCGACTCTGAGCCGCGCCGGCAGTTCCTGGAACGGACGCACCGGTCACGTACAGACACACTTGCTCGAAGCAATCGGCGACCGGCGCGATCTGGATGTCTACATTTGCGGCCTGAAGGCTATGGTGGATGACGTCCGTGGCATCCTGAAGGGGTTGGGCTTCGACCGCAAGCAGATCATTTTCGAAAAGTACGACTGATGAACCGGACACTTTCGCTAACGCTCGGGATGATGCTGATATTCGCGGTGACGGTGGGCGTGTTGTTGAACGTCATGCCGGGCCCGCACAAATCGACCGACTATCTGGTCATCGGCGCGGTAGCGACGCTGCTGTGCCTGCTGCTGTTGTTCGTGGTCGTGATCAACAGCGTGAAGCGCCCAACTCGAAAGCCGGATTAGTGTTGTTGGGAACGCGCCAAGCGATTATTTGAAACCGCTCCCTTTGGTCACGGCTCGGTTAGCGGCAACGTGCATGAACGTCCGAACACCCTTATGTCCGAATAACCCCTAGCAGAGCCGTGACCAAAGGGAGCGGTCAGAATACTATCGGCTCACTGAACCTTTCGAACTTCCACCGACTTGTAGATTTCCTTGGTTTGATCCAGATTGGCGAACCCCACGCCGGGCAGTTTCGCGGACGCGGTGCCGGCCGCAACACCCCAGCGGGCACAGTCGGCGAAATCTTTCTTCTTCATCGCGGCCCACACCACGGCCGCGGCCATGGCGTCACCGGCGCCTAACGGCGAGACAGCATCGATGCGTGGCGGCAGCGCCTCGAGCATTTGATGACCGTCCACGGCGATCACGCCGCGGCTTCCGAGCGACAGCATCACCGAATCGGGACCCATGGCTTTGATGCGCGTCACCGCCTCCAGGAAATGCGCGCGCGTGATGAGGGCGCGATTCAACAACCGCTCCGCTTCCTGCTGGTTCGGAGTGACCAGCGTCGGCTTGGCTTCCACTCCGTGCAGCAAGGCATCGCCGTCGGTATCGAGCAGCGTCTTCACCTTGCGCTCGCGCGCCATACGGATCAGCTTGGTGTAGAAATCGGGAGAAACGCCGGGTGGAATACTGCCGCACAACATCAGCCACGAGGCCGACTCCAGATTGCTCTCCACGGTTTTCTCGACTCGCGCCAACTCCTCGCCCGAAATCGGTGGGCCCTGTTCATTCAACTTGATCGCCAGCCCCTGCCGATCGGTGATGGTTAAGTTCACACGAATCTCGTTCTTGATCGGAACCACTTTTGCGGGAAAGCCTGACTTAGTGAGCAGCTTCTGGAAGCGCTCGCCGTTTGCGCCACCCGATGTCACGATGGCCAGCGTCTTGGCGCCGAAGGAGTGCAGCACTCGCGAAGCGTTGATGCCCCGGCCCCCCACCGACTCGCTGCTCGACAGAATGTAGGCGCGATCTTCAAATACCAGCCGGTCCACTGCGATGTTTCGATCGACGGAAGGGTTGATAGTGAGGGTAAGTATCAATTCTCAATGTTAACCTGAATGTTGCGCAGTCATCCCCACTTCAAAGCCTATGTTGCTCTGGCCGCCGTGTGCTTTTTCTGGGGCACGACGTACCTTGGCATCCGGATGGCGCTCGAATCGGTTCCGCCGGCCATGCTGGTGAGTCTGCGTTACATGGCCTCGGGAGGCGCGCTGCTGATCGCAGCCTTTCTGACCAAGGCGCGGATGCCCACCGGCAAAGAACTCTGGTTCACCGCGCTCTTCGGCGTGCTCATGATTGGAATCGGAAACGGGTGCCTGGCATTTGCGGAACTCTTGATTCCAAGCGGTCTCGCCGCGCTGTTCATCACGGCCTCGCCATTCTGGATGATCGGCATGGAGGCGGTTATCCCGGGCGGCGAGCGGCTGCATCTTCCCACTGTTTTGGGAATGCTGGTGGGCTTGAGTGGAACGCTGATACTAGTGGGCCCGAGCGCGGCCCAACATGGTTTCGGAGGCCCGGTTCTGCGAGGATTCCTGATGCTGCAGTTCGGATGCGCCGGTTGGGCTTTCGGATCG
>JBGPSX010000281.1:0-5717 GCA_041490325.1 Bryobacteraceae bacterium
CGGGAATACGTCGGCTATGAAGTCCCCCTCGCCGCCGACCATTTCGGACACATCGGCGTCAACTCCTGCATTCGCCTGGGACACGCGCTGGAGCGCTACAACATGGCGTGGCTGGAGGACATGATTCCGTGGCAGTATACCGACTTATTGAAAGAGATCAAGCACGCCATCAACATCCCGCTGTTGACCGGCGAAGATATTTATCTGAAGGAACCGTTCATCAATCTCGCGCAGAACCATGCCGTGGATATTCTTCATCCCGATCTGGCGACGTCGGGCGGGATTCTTGAAACCAAGAAGATCGGCGATTCGATTCAGGAGTACGGCGTAGCGATGGCGATGCACTTCGCCGGTTCGCCAGTGTCCTGCATGGCTAACGTGCACTGCGCGGCCGCCACGGAGAATTTCCTCGTACTGGAGAATCACTCGGTGGACGTGCCCTGGTGGGGCGACCTGGTGGAGGGCGTGGAGAAGCCGATCGTCAATCGCGGCTTCATCACGGTACCCGACAAGCCGGGCCTCGGAGTCACTCTAAATGACGAAGTGATGAAGCAGCATCTGCTGGAGCCCGGCTATTTTGAGCCGACGCCGGAGTGGAACACCATCCGCTCCAACGATCGCCTCTGGAGCTGATTTTCCTGAAACCGCTCCTTTTAGTCGCGGCTCGGCTACGGGTTATCGCTGCTTACCGAGCCGTGACTAAAAGGAGCGGTCCAAATGAATTACTTTCCTAACCGCTTCTTCAAATACTCCTCGTACTCTTTCTTTAACGCGGGATCACGCGGACTCGGATAAATGTCGCTCGACTTGTATTTCCCGGTCTCGAACTTCATCTTGGTCCATTCGTCGTGAATGTGGGTCGTCTCGGCCCGGTCGAGAATCTCCTTCAAGAATTGCGGCGGAATGAAATAGAGCCCGCCGCTGTCGCCGAAGACAATATCGCCCGGCATCACGGTGGCGTCCCCAATCTTGACCGGAACGTTCACGCCAGTGACCATCGCGGTCGAGTAATCAATCGGCGTGGGATGGACGCCGCGATAGTAAACCGGCATGCCGATCGGAAATATGCCTTCCATGTCGCGGATCGCGCCGTCGACCACAAGTCCGGTGTTCGTCGCCTTCCAGACCGCGAATGCAAGGTTGTCGCCCACCACTGTGCCGCCCTCGATTTTTCCGTATAGATCGACCACCGGCACGTCGCCGGGCTGAAGCATATCGATGAAGCGCTGATGCGGTGCGATGCGTGGGCCGCCGGCCGCATTGGGATCGGACGCCTTTTGCAAATCCGGCCGCGCGGGCATGAACTGCAACGTCACGGCGCGCCCGATCAACTTCTTTTCGGGATGCATGATCCGCCAGCCTTCGCCGGCGTATTGCCGCCGATACTCCTTGCCGGGCAGCACGGACCAGACTTCCTCAATCGAGAGCCCCTTCGCCTTTTCCAACAGTGCGTCAGGCACCTTCGGACGTCCATCCGGGAAGCGTTCGTAGGGATTCTCGGCGGTATATTTCAGCATTTGCTCGTGCGACAAAGTGAAGATCTGGGCCTGAATCGCCGGCGAGAAAAACATCAAAATGCCGAGCCGAACCATAGTCATGGCAAACCAGCCTAACACACAGATGTTCTGTTGGTAATGCGGAGACTATTGGACTGCGTTGGCTGGAGCGGCGGTAGCGGGAACCGCGCCTCCGATGGCCGCTGCGTTGAAGTGAACTACGTAATGTTGCATGGCGCGTTCCAGCCAGCTCATGCCATTCGCCCTGGCTTCGCGAAGGGCCGTGTTATTGTCCCAGCCTTGTTTTTGGATTCGATAACACGCGATCACCGTTCCGGTTCGATCCGCGCCGCGGCGGCAGTGAACAAATACCGGCCAGGCTGCGCTGTCGTTCATTAGAGCGAGCGCTCTAGAGATCTCGCTGTCAGACGGCGCCTGCAATCCCTTCATTGGAATGCTGACGTACTTCATGCCGGCCGTCTCCACAATCCGCTTCTCATCCGCTTCCGAATGCTCTGGTCCACGAAGATCGACAATCGTCTTCACGCCCATCTTGGCCAGGCTTTGGAATCCTTCCGCGGTGGGCTGGCCGCCGCGGTAGACATGCTCGTCGACTCTGTGGAAGTTGGGAAGGCCTGTGAGCGTGCCATCCGCAAAGGCCGGGACGATCGCAAGGCCGATGGCGAGAACAAAGGCAGCACTGCGCCTCATATATAGAATTCTATACCTCTCGCGATAGGGCCGCACACAATAGGAGACGTCCCCGCATTGAGCTGGGTTCCGGACTCCTACTTCATTGGATACGCGCACAGATCCGAGACCGGGCACGATCGGCAGACCGGGCCGTTATTGCGGCACAGCGACTTGCCATGCTCGCGCAAGAGCGAATGCGCACGCGCGATTTGCGCCGGTTCACCGGGAAGCTGGCCGCGAAGATCGTCCTGAACCGAGCGATACGTCGACGCATAGTTCTTCTGGGCGCGGCCGTAACCAACGCGCGTGAGAACGCGGAGCCCGTTCGATTCTAACGGCAGGCCGGACGCAACGCCGCAAAACATCAGAATCTTTTCAGCGCCAGGGTCGCCGATATTGGGGAATCTCTTGAGCGCTTTTTTCGCTTTCGCATAGGGCTCACCGAGGATTTTGCCCAGATCGCCGCCGAACTCGTCCTTAGTGATTCGCGCTATTTCAAGCCAGCGCTCCACGCGAGTTTCCGGGCGCATGCCACCCATCTTGGCGAGGGCGAGCAAAGTCTCGCGCGGCGCCTTCCATATCGCGTTCGCGTTCAACCCGACCTGTTTGCGCAGGCCCTCGAAAACTTGAGCGCGGCGTTCGTCCGGCAACAGGTAGCAAGCGTTCTCCCACATCACCAGCTCGAAGGGGCCGCGAGCGGGAGGGACCGGCTGATCGCCGTAATGGTGTTTAAGCCGCTGGATCAGCTCCTTGAAATTCCGCATGCTATGGCCCCGATTCTACGACGGCTGCTGCATGGTCATGCAATGCAGAGTTCCCAAGCCGAGCACAAGGTCGCCGCAGTAGATGCCGGCAACCTCGCGGTCCGGAAAAAGTTTCGCAAGCGTGTTCAGCGCCACGCGATCCATCGGATCGTTGAACGTTGGCGCCAACACCAATCCGTTCGCGATGTAGAAATTCGCGTAACTCGCCGGAAGCCGCTGCTTGTCGAAGTAGACTGGCTCGGGCATCGGCAAGGTCACCACCTTGAGCCCCGCTTTTTTCAATAGCCCGACGCTCTGTTTGTCCACGGTGACCACCGTATTCGCATCCACGAATCGCGCCAGATCGTCGATGTGCCCGTGCGTGTCGTCCCCCTCGATGCCGTTCTTCAGCCAGATGGTCCGGCGGATTCCGAGATAATCCGCGAAGTATCGCTCCAGGCCGGCGCGCGAGAGTCCGGGATTGCGAACTTGTACTGTATCGCTGAGCAGGCATTCTTCCGTCGTCAACAACAAGCCGTCGCCATTGACGTCGATGCTGCCGCCTTCGAGCACGATCCCCGGCTCGATTTGCCGAAAGCCCAACCGCTGGGCAAGAAAAGCTGGAACCTTGTTGTCCTCACGCCAATTGTCGTACTTGGCCCAGCCGTTGAACAGCCAGTTCGTGATAGCTACGTCGCCCTTGGCATTGCGTACGAACATGGGGCAATAGTCGCGCGTCCAACTGCGGTTGGTGCGATGGCGGAAGAACTGCACGGCATCCAGATTCGCCCCGCTTTTTTCCAAAACACGACGCGCGTTTTTTTCGGTGGCGGCATCCTCCACCAGAATCCGAACCTTTTCCACGCGCGCGAGACGTCGCACAATGTCCCCATAGATCCAGGGAATGGGGCCGAATTTTCCCGGCCAGTCCGTCCGCTCGTGCGGCCAGGCTAGCCAGGTGGCCGCATGCGGCTCCCATTCGGCCGGCATCCGGAATCCGAGCTGCGCTGGCGTCAATGAACCGCTCCCTTTGGTCACGGCTCGGTAAGCGGCATCGTGTGGATTCTGAGCCGTGACTGGAAGGAGCGGTTTGGGTGAGTTTTTCAATCCAGCCATCGCTTGAGAATCGGAGCGTAGGCATCCACGCGCCGATCGCGGAGAAAAGGCCAGTTGCGGCGCACCTCTTCGATGCGGGCTGGATCGCATTCGGTGATCAAGATCTCTTCCTTGCTGGATGACGCTTCGGAGATGACGCGGCCAAACGGGTCGGCGACAAAAGACGATCCCCAAAACTCAAGCCCGCTGTCCGTAGGTCCCTCGTGCCCCACGCGATTCACAGCCGCGACGTAAATCCCGTTGGCGATGGCGTGCGCGCGCTGAATGGTACGCCAGGCATCCAGTTGAGCTGCGCCGTATTGCGCTTTCTCGGCGGGATGCCAGCCGATCGCAGTGGGATAGAAAAGAATATTTGCGCCGCCGAGGCTCGAGAGTCGCGCTGCTTCCGGATACCACTGGTCCCAGCACACCAGTACTCCGACGCGCGCAAATCGCGTGTCGAAATTCACGAAGCCGAGATCGCCGGGTGTGAAGTAAAATTTTTCGAAATACAGCGGATCGTCCGGGATATGCATCTTGCGGTAGATGCCGATGATCTCGCCGTCGGTTCCGATGACCGCCGCCGTATTGTGATACAGGCCGGCGGTGCGACGCTCGAAGAGCGACGCGATGATGACCACCTTCAGCTCACGCGCCAGTTTCCCAAGCGTCTGCGTCGTGGGCCCAGGAATCGGCTCGGCCAACGCAAACAGTTCGGCGTTCTCTTCGCGGCAGAAATACTGAGAACGGAATAGTTCCTGCAAACAGATGATCTCGGCGCCACCTGCGGCCGCCTCACGAATTCGCCACAGCGCTTTTTCAAGATTTTCGTTCGGATCCAGCGCGCAACTCATCTGCACCAAGCCGACACGAAACTTTTCTGAATTTGAATATTGCATCACAGCAAGGCCAACAGCGCAGCCATCAATTCGATGCCGTCCCATAGATTCTGGAGGCGAATATTTTCGTTGAAAGAGTGCTGGTTGTTGTCATGATTGGCGATGGGTGTGGTGATAGTGGGAACTTTCAGGATCTCTTCGATCGTCACCAGCGGCACGCTGCCGCCCATGGTCGGCAGTTTGATCACCGGGCCGCGCACCGTATTTGCCGCTGCAATTACTGCCTGCGAGATGGGTAAGTCCATCGATGTTCGCGAGGCGTTATAACCGAATTCGCGGTTCATCACTTTGGCCACCAGCGGATGTGACATGCGCGTCTCCGCGTCCGGGTCGTGGTCCACCACGAAATATCCCTGTTTGCGAATGTGCGCGATGACACGCGCCGCAGCCTCGCGATGATCCACACCCTTCACCAGGCGTATGTCGATAGAAGCAGTCGCCGTCGCTGGAATCACGTTGCTGGCCTGTGCGCCGCTGCGAGCGCTGCTCATGCCGCGGATATTCAGCGAGGGCTGGTTGAGAAGCTCCAGCAGCTTTTTGCCGCCGCCTTCTGTCCGCCCCAGCCAGAGTTCGCGCATCAGGTCGGCATCCGCGTTAGGCGCCTCAGCCAGCGCACGTCTCTCTGTGTCGCTCAAAGGCTCAATGCCGTCGTAAAAATGGTCGATCAGCACCCGGCCATCGTCGTCCTTCATGGATGCCAGCAGTCGCGCCAGCATGAGGGCCGGATTCGGCGCCCAGTTTCCATAGTGGCCACTATGCAGCTCGTGAGCCGGACCATACAGCGTAATGTC
>JBGPSX010000282.1:0-5706 GCA_041490325.1 Bryobacteraceae bacterium
GATGCGCCGCCCAAAATCCTCACGCTGACGGAAGCCGACATCACCAAAATCGTCCTGAAAAAGAAGGACGCGGACGCAACGGTGCTCGAAAAGAATGCCGCTGGGAAGTGGCAGCTTACGGCCCCACAGCAGTATGCGGTTGATCAGGACGCCGTCAATCAGCTCGTGTCGGCTGCGGCAAGCGTCGCCTCCGATCGAGTGGTCGAGGAGAAGGCATCGGACACCGCCGCTTACGGATTCCAGGTGCCGAGTCTCGCGGTCGATATTACCACCAAGGGCGGCAAGACCAGCAAGCTTCGCATCGGCGACGATACGGCGACCAATAGCGGGGCATACGTCATGCTGGAAGGCGATCCGCGAATCTTCACCGCTGCGAGCTATGTCAAGACCGGCCTCGACAAGTCCGTCAACGATCTTCGCGACAAGCGTTTGCTCACGTTCGAACAGGACAAGCTCAGCCGCGTGGAGTTGATTGCCAAGAAACAGGACATCGAGTTCGGGCGCGACAAAGACCAGTGGCAGATCGTCAAGCCCAAGCCGCTCCGCGCCGACGGTTTGCAGGTGGAGGAGATGATCCGCAAAGTCAAAGACGCGAAGATGGATCTTACCGTCTCAGCGGACGATGCCAAGAAGGCCGGCGCAACGTTTGCATCGGGCACGTCCATCGCGACACTGAAGTTCACCGATCCGTCCGGAACCCAGCAAATCGAGATTCGCAAGAACAAAGACGACTACTACGCTAAATCGAGCATCGTTGACGGCGTCCATAAAGTAACCAACGACGTCGGCTCCGGCGTCGACAAGAGCCTGGACGACTTCCGTAACAAGAAACTTTTTGATTTCGGCTTCAGCGATCCGAACAAGATCGAGATACATGACAACGGCAAGACCTACGCTTTCCAAAAGACGGGCGAAGATTGGTTCGCGGCCGGCAAGAAGATGGACAACATCAGCGTCCAATCTTTAGTCGACAAACTGCGCGATCTCTCGGCCAGCAAGTTTATCGATTCAGGCACATTCGGAAACGCGTCCATCGACGTGACGGTGACCTCGAACGGCGGCAAGCGAAGTGAGAAAGTAATAATCTCAAAGCAAGGCAGCGACTACATCGCCAAGCGCGACAACGAGCCGTCGCTTTATGGCCTGGACGCCAAAACGGTGGACGAACTCTCGAAATCGGCAGCCGATGTGAAGCCCGTTCCACCACCCGCAACAGGACAAAAGAAGTGAGAAATGTTGCAGGCTGCTCTGAAAAGAGCATCAAACCGCTCCTTTTAGTCACGGCTCAGAACGTAGTTACTACCGCTAACCGAGCCGTGACCAAAGGGAGCGGTCATTCAGAAGTATGACCGGCCTCCTAACCGACCTCTACCAGCTCACCATGGCGGCCGGTTATTTCGAATCCGGCAAGCACCAGGAAATCGCAAGCTTCGAACTTTTCTTCCGCCACCTCCCGCGCTACCGGAACTTCGTCCTAGCCGCCGGACTAGAGCAAGTAGTCGAATATCTCACCAATCTCCGCTTCACCGGCGAAGAAGTCCGCTACCTCCAATCCCTCCCGCAATTCCAACGCATCGCGCCTGAGTTCTTCGACATTCTCCGCGGCCTGCGCTTCACGGGCGACCTCTTCGCCATCCGCGAAGGCACGCCCATCTTCGCCGGCGAACCATTCCTGACCGTCCGCGCCCCGCTGATGGAAGCGCAAATCGCCGAGACGTATTTACTCGCCACCATCGGGTTTCAATCGCTAATTGCAACCAAAGCAGCACGCATGATCGAAGTGGCCGGGGGCAGGGCAGTGGTCGACTTCGGCACGCGCCGCGCGCATTCGCCCGAAGCAGGCGTGCTGGCTGGCCGCGCTTCGTACATCGGCGGATGCATCGGCACCAGCAACACGGAAACCGGATTCCGCTACGGCATACCAGTCTTCGGAACCGCCGCGCATTCCTGGGTGCAGGCGTTTCCCACCGAGCGCGAGGCGTTCGAGCGCCTGCAAAATCTTCTGGGCGAAGCAACGGTCTACCTGATCGACACCTACAACACGATCGAAGGCGCGCGCCTGGCCGCCTCGCTGGGCCGCCCGCTGTGGGGCGTTCGATTGGACAGCGGAAACCTGGTAGAACTCTCGCGCGCAGTGCGAAAGATCCTGGACGACGCAGACCTCAAGGATGTAAAGATCATGGCCACCAGCGATCTGAACGAGTACAAGATTCTCGAGTTCGCCGCAGCCCGCGCGCCCATCGATGCTTTTGGCGTTGGAACCGACCTGGCCACGTCCACCGACTCGCCCAATATCGGCGTAGTCTACAAGTTGGTGGAGCTGGATGGGCGCTACACGGCCAAGTTCAGCGAGGACAAGCAAACCTTGCCAGGCGCCAAACAGATTTTTCGATTCGCTGGCCACGACGTGATGGCCTGCTCGTGGGAGTGTATTGGATGCGCTCCTGGCGAGATACAGTCGCGCGCGCTGCTGCATCCGGTGATGCTCGCCGGGAAGCTGGTGGAACCCTTGCCGGATCTGGCGGCCGCGCGAAAGTACGCCGCCGAATCCATCCAGCGTCTGCCGACCGCCATCCGCAGCCTGTTCGACACCGATCAGCACTATCGCGTCGAGCACAGCCCGGGACTGACGGCGCTCAATGAGAAGGTGCAGCATGAAAACAGTCTTCTTCGACATCGACACGCAGATTGACTTCCTCTATCCGGCCGGCGCTCTGTACGTACCCGGCGCCGAGAGCATCGTTCCCGTTGTTGCCGATCTCAATCGCCGCGCGCCTCTCGTGATTTCCACGATGTGCAAGCACTCCGAGGACGATCCGGAATTCAAGTTGTATCCTCACCATTGCGTCGCTGGAACAGTTGGCCAGCAAAAGCCGGCCAAAACGCTGCGCGAGCGCCGCGCTGTGATGCCTGCGAGCCTTGATGGAATCGATCAACTGATCCTCGAGAAGCAAGAGCTCAACTGCTTCAGCAATCCCCTGCTCAATCCGTTGCTCGCCGAACTCAATGCCGGCCGCTACGTGGTCTACGGCGTGGTCACGGAAATCTGCGTGCGTTTCGCCGCGTTCGGCCTGCTCCAGACCGGCAAGCGCGTGGAAGTGGTGACGGATGCCATCAAAGCTCTGGATGAAGACACCGCGCGAAGAATGCTGTCGGACTTCACCGCCGCCGGCGGCCATCTCACCATCAGCTCGCAAGTGTAGACGCTCCACCCCCGGCTGATGGGCAGTGAGTATAGCATCATGATGGAATGAGCTTGCGCCTATGATCCAGCGTCTTACCGCGCGCAAAGAGTGGAAGTTCTTCAGCATTCTCCCGAAGGCTGACACGCCGCTCGCGCTCGCCTGGTGGGTCGCGCTCATGCTGCGCGGGTTGCTTCCGGCGCTGTTTACCATCGGCATGGGGATTCTGGTGGGCGCGGTGCAGCACGGCGATCCACTGGCTGCGCCGCTGGGTCTGGTTGCCGCGGTGTTCGTGTTGCTTCAGGTTTTGTCGCCGATTCATCAGGCGATAGGCATGAACCTCGGCAGCCGCACGGCCGCGTGGCTCTACGACGAACTGACGACGGCCTGCGTCCGCCCGCCCGGGATGGGCCATCTCGAGAATCCGCGCCTGACCACCGATCTCAGCATGGCGCGCGACTTCGACCTCGGCATCAGCGGCCCGCCTTTGTCGTACTCGATGGACTTCATCGCCTCCGGAATGGTGGGGATGATCAGTGGAATCGCATCGGCGTTGGTGCTGGCGGCTTACGCCTGGTGGGCGCCGGTGCTGTTGATCGGAGCCTGGTCCGCCACTCATTGGCTGCTGCGTGAGAGCGCTATCTGGCGGGAACGCAACACTGACGAGGTTCGTGAGGCGCAGCGCCACGCCGAGTACGCCTATCGTCTCGCGGTGGATGCGCCGGCTGCCAAGGAACTGAGGCTCTTCGGACTGGCGGCGTGGACTGTTGAACGTTTCTCGTCACGACGCCGGCAGTTGCTGGACCTGCAATGGAAGGCGACGCGTTTGCGGGAGCGGCCGGTATTGTGGAGCTTGTTGCTGGTGCTGGCCGCCAACATCCTGGTCATCGGCGCGATCGCGCGCGATGCCGTCGACGGGCGCCTGGCACTGGGGCTGGTGGTGACTTTCGCGGGCGCCGTAGTGAGCACCAGCTTGATCGCGTTCGGTGGATTCTCGTGGGCCCTCGATGGCGCCGCCGCGCCGGTCAGCGCTGTACTGCGGTTGCGAGGGGCAATGGGTCCGGCGGGTGCGCTGCCGAAAGGAAGCCATCCTGCGAAAAGCATGCCGGCGCGTGAAATCCGGTTCCGCAATTTGACTTTTGCTTATCCGGGAGCCACATCACCGGTGCTGGATGGGTTCGATCTGACGATTCCCGCCGGCTCATCTCTCGCGATCGTCGGCCAGAATGGCGCCGGCAAGACGACCCTCGCGAAACTGCTGTGCCGTTTGTATGACCCTCAAAGCGGCACAATCGAAATAGACGGCGTAGATCTGCGCGAGTTGGAGATCGATGCTTGGCGCGCGCGCGTGACGGCAGTGTTCCAGGATTTTATTCGGTTCGAGTTGCCGTTGCGCGACAATGTGTCACCTTCCGGCGCGCCCGATTCCGTGATCGAGGCTGCTCTCGCCGAAGCTGGCGCGGCGCGGCTCGCCAGGCTGGACACGATACTCGCACGCGGTTACGAAGGCGGTACCGAACTTTCGGGCGGACAGTGGCAGCGCATCGCGCTGGCACGTGCGTTGTGCGCGGTGAAAATGGGAGCGGGTTTAGTGCTGCTGGATGAACCGACGGCGCAGCTTGACGTGCGTGGAGAGGCGGAAATCTTCGAGCGCATTCTGGCCGCCACGCGCCACGCCACTACCATCCTGATCTCACATCGCTTTTCTACGGTGCGGCAGGCTGATCGAATTTGCGTTCTCGAAAACGGTCGCATGGTCGAGTTCGGCACTCACGATGAGTTGATGGCTCTAGGTGGCCGCTATCGCACCATGTTCGAGTTGCAGGCATCGCGCTTTACGTCCGAAGACGACAAAGAAGGAGTCCCGCTTGATGCCCCGGCGTGACGATCCGCGTTTGAAAGATCTGCATCTAAGCGCCCTGCCGCCTGCCTTACCGGCTATGTGGCGTGCACTCAAACGCGCTTACCAAGCCGAGCCGCGCCTGCTGCCAGTCTCGTTTGGACTCTCCCTGCTCGCAGCGTTGCCGGATGCGTTGATCGCGCTGTGGATGATGCTGCTGGCTAATGGCTTGCTCCAACACAACCGCGCGCTCGCGATCGGTGCCGGTATCGGACTCGCCGTCTCGGCCGTCGCCACCTGGTTCCTCAGAGTCGTCAGCGACCGCACCCAGCGCCGCTTTCGCGACCGCGTGGCAGTGGCTCTTGAAGCACACGTCGCCGGATTGCAAGCTTCTGTCGCCACCGTCGCTCATCATGAACGTCCGGAGTACCTGGACCGTCTCGCGATGCTGCGCGATCAAGTGTTCGTGCTCGATCACATGTATATGTCGTTGTTTTCCACTTGTGGATGGATTCTGCGGCTGGGCGTAACAGTGGCGCTGCTCGTCTCCATTCACCCGGCGCTCGCGCTGTTAGTAGCGTTCGCTCTGCCAACGGTGTTCACGTCCACGTGGCGGCCTGGAGTGGAGCGGGCCGTGCAGGAACGCACCGCCTGGGCCAACCGGCTCGCCCGGCATTTGTTCAA
>JBGPSX010000283.1:0-5703 GCA_041490325.1 Bryobacteraceae bacterium
AAGTCGATGCACCAGTCGCCATTCTTGCCGACACCTTCGCGCGCTTGCACGCAATCCTCATAAAGCTGATTCACGCGCTCATGCGAATTGTAAGTGGTGCCCTCGCGCAGGCTGGCCGCGTCCATGCGAAATGCGCGATAGCCAGCTTCCATCGTGGCTCTCGCGCGCTCTTTGGTGGAACCGGGAAATCCCGCGCCGGTGTAGTAACACTCCATGTGATTGCGCGCCATGCCGCCCAGCAGCGCATGCACGGGCACACCGAGCGCTTTTCCGCGAATATCCCAGAGCGCCATGTCCAGCGCGCCGAGAGCGTGTACTTTTTCGCGCCCGGGAGGATAGAAGAACGCCCGGTACATGTCCTGCCAGAGATGCCCGGAGCGCGACGGATCCTGGCCGATCAATCGTCCGGCGCACTGTTCCAGCGTGTCGTGCGATCCGCCCTCGCCGATGCCCGTGATGCCCGCATCGGTCTCGACGCTCACCACGATGTTGCTTTGATTGAAAAGCGTGTTGGGCTGCGGAGCGAGATAGGCGCGAATCCGCGTCATCTTCATTTTTGGGATCGCGGCCAGCGCGCGCGGAGCAGTCCCAAATCCGGCAGCCGAGGCTGCTGCAATCGATCTCAAAAGGGCTCTGCGTTTCATTGTTTGATGATGGCGCCGTCGCGGCGGCGGATCTCCCCCCAGCCACCGTTCAGGTCTTTTCGCTCGCCGCGTTCGCCGGTGCCATACGGGAACTTCGCCGCGGCCTTCTCATCCACCTCGATACCCCAGCCCGGTTTTTCGTTGGCGTAGAGGTATCCATTCTTCATTACCGGACATCCATCGAAGACTTCGCGCGACGCGTCGTTGAACGCCGAATATTCCTGGATACCGAAGTTGTAGCAGGCCAGATCGAGCGCGACGTTGGCGGCGTGACCGATGGGAGAAACGTCGCCGGGCCCGTGCCACGCAGTCTTGACGCCGAAAATTTCTCCCATGGCGGCCACCTTACGGGCCGGAGTGAATCCGCCCATTTGCGTAACGTGCATGCGCATGTAGTCGATCAGGCGCTCGGAGATCAACGGAGTCCATTCATGCGGGCTGTTGAACAATTCGCCCATCGCGAGCGGCGTCGCGCACTGCTGGCGAATCAGCCGGAAATACGCAATGTCTTCGGGCGATAAGACGTCTTCAAGGAAAAAGAGCCGGAATGGTTCCACCGCTTTCGCAAACTGCACTGCCTGGTTGGGCGAGACGCGCTCATGCACGTCATGCAGCAGCTCAACCTCTTCGCCCAACTGCTTCCGGCATTCCTCGAACATCTTCAACGCCGCGCGGATATAGTAGGCCGGTTCGAACACCGGCGCATTGTGGAGCGCTTCGAACTTGGCCTCGACTCGCGCCGATCCGTAGCCTGCCATGCCAGCGACGCCAATCTGGACGCGAACGTGCCGGAATCCCTGCGCCATGAGCTTCCGGGCGCTCTCGAGCAAAGCCGGCATACTGTCTCCGGATGCATGCCCGTAGCAGTCGACAGCTTCACGATGTTTTCCACCGGCGAGTTCGTACACGGGCATGCCCGCCTGCCGTCCCTTGATGTCCCACAAGGCTTGATCGACGCCGCTGATGGCGTTGTTCAGCACCGGACCATTGCGCCAGTAAGAACTGTTGTACATGGCCTGCCAAAGATCGTCGATGCGATCGGCGGGTTTGCCGAGTAGAAAGGGGCGCAGATATTTTTCGACGGCGGCATTTACTAATTCGGCGCGCTGCGTGAAGGTGCCGCAACCATATCCGTACAGGCCGTCCTGATCCGTAAGAATCTTGACCACCGTGAGCCGCAAACCCGCGGGCGCGGTGGCGATAACGCGAATGTCCTTGATCTTGGGAGCAGGCAACGCTCGAGTCGCACGGTCGGCTCGCTCCTGGGCGATCATCAGTCGCGCAGGCAACGCGGAGACAATCACGCTCTTTAGTAATGATCGCCGGTTCATAGATCCGCTCGGAGTGAGATTATCACATGCCGTTCCGGCGGGCGAGCGCCGCGAGTCAATCGGGTAAGCCGAACGCAAGAATCGTTTGACCCGAAGCCACGACGACGTACTGCTTGCCATCGAACCTGTAAGTCATCGGCGAAGCCTTCCACAAACGATTCGCTTGGAACTGCCACAGCCGTCTTCCCGTGTGAGCATCCACGGCGGCGAACGCGCCGCTGTCGTCGCAGAAAAATACGACACCACCGTCCGTGCTCAGCACTCCGCCCCAGGACTCGGCCTGTCCCACTTGAGGAACTTCCCAGGAAATTTTCCCAGTGCCGATCTCGATCGCCCGCAGGACTTTCTGGGGCGCATCATCCGGAATGTTCTTGGTGGTGCCGCCCATGAAGTCCTTGCCTGGCCGCCATTCCATGTCGGTCTTAGTGTAAATGCCGCATTTCTCAAGAGTCTGAATGTAAAACAGTCCCGTGCCGGGATGAAACGACGATGAAAACCAGTTGGTGGCGCCTTCGATGGGGGGACAGATTTTGTTTCCTTTTTCTGTCGGTTCCTGATTCGGAAGTTTTACGGGGCGTCCGTCGGGACCAATCTCGCTAGCCCAGGACAACTTCTTCACGAACGGCTTCGCCAGAAGCAGCTTGCCGTCCACGCGATCGAGGACGTAGAAAAATCCATTTCGATTGGGATGCAAAAGCAACTTGCGCGGCTGTCCCTGCCAATTTGCATCGATCAGGACGGGCGTTTGCACGGCGTCCCAATCCCAGACGTCGTGCGGCGTGTACTGGAAATACCATTTCAATTTGCCGGTCTTTACATCCAGCGCGATATCGGAATCGGTATACAGGTTGTCGCCCAGCCGCTCATCGCCGTTCAGATCGGGGCCAGCGTTGCCAGTGGGCCAATACACTGTATCGAGTTCCGCATCGTATGTTCCGGTCATCCAGGTGCAGCCGCCCGGATGCGCGATGCTCTTGCCCTTCCATGTTTCCGATCCTGGTTCGCCAGGCTTGGGAACGGTCCAGAATCGCCAGACTTCCTTCCCACTGCTTTGATCGAAGGCAGCCACGAAACCGCGCACGCCCTCATCGCCGCCCGCGATCCCGGATAGGACCAAGTTGCCGGTGACCAACGGCGCCGAGGCGGCGTAATAATTCTGATGCCAGTCGGCCATGGTGGATTCCCACAGTAATTCGCCGTTGCCGCGATGCAGTGCGATCAGGTGAGCGTTGTCGGTGACCATGAATACGCGGTCGCCAGAGACCGCCACTCCGCGATTGACGCCGTCTCTAGCCGACCCGCCGATGCCTTTTGTGCGCCGGCGCTTGTAGTGCCAGATAGAACGGCCCGAGCCCGCATCCAGCGCCCAGCATTCGTTGGCTAGGGTGACGTACATGACGCCGTCAACCACCACGGGCGTGACTTGCAGATTGCCAGCTTCGGGAACGCCGAAAATCCAGCGGGCCGCAAGGCGCGAGATATTCGTTGTATTAATTTCCGAAAGCTTGCTGTAACGATTCCCTCGTGGATCGCCGTTGTAGCCCGGCCAGTCGGTGTCCGAACTCACGGCGCGATAACGCTCGCCGGCTTTACGCAGCAGGTGGATGCGCTTATCGTCGGTGAGCAACTGCATATCGTCGCCGGTCTGATTCATGATCAATCCGTCCAGCGTGTCGCCATGTGTGGTTTGCACTTTTGTGCGAACCTTCGGCTGATCCTCAGCCCGCTCCAGTGTGCGGAGATGCCGGATGAGCGATTGCATGGCGACCGGTGGCAACGCAAAAGCCGGCATGCCTGCCTCGGGACGACCGCCTCGAATGAATTTCGCTAGCGCGGCATCGTCATAAGTCCAGATGCGCGCGGCGATGGCAGGCCCGTGCTCCCCGCCTTTGGCATCGCCTCCATGGCAGGAAACACAGCGGCTCTCGAATTGGCGGCGGTCCGCGGACGCATTCTGGGCGAGGGCGGCTGGGATCGTGAACGCAAGACACGCTATCCCGTATACGAATCGCAACGGAGTCATTGAAGAGAGACTAACACGCGACTCGTCAGCTTTACGACGACAACGCCGCCTGCAGCATGGCACGCGCGTATCCGGCGTTGAACGCGAACGCGGCATAACCGCCACCGCCGGCATACTGATTGCGGATCCCGTGCTCGCGATCGTAATCGATGGCTCGCGGATGCTCGGGATAAATCAGGCGCGAGTAGCGCTGCTTGACCAGCTCCTTCATCACGGCGAACATGTCGTTCTCGCCTTCATCGATGAACACTTCGGTGTATTTTTCGTACGGCTTCTCAACGCGCACGTTGCGAAAATGCATGTGGTTGATGCGGTCCCTGGACGCGAAGTAACGGCAGGTCTCCACCGGATCGCCGCCCATCTCTTTGGTGACGCCGCAATCGAATGTGATTCCGTTGGACGGGCTCTTTACGATATCGATCAAGCGCTTCCATCCTTGTATCGTGCCCATGATCTGTTCCGAGCCGCGGCTGATCGGCGCCGGCGGATCGTTAGGGTGCAGCGCCATTCGAACGCCGGCCTTCTCGGCTTCCGGGATCACGGCTTTCAGAAAATAAGTGATGTTGCTCCACATCTCTTCGAGCTTGTGAGCGCCCTCTTGCGGCAACGGCGGCAGGTCCTTGACGCGTGCGTGATCGAAGGCCGTGTATCCGGCGCCGGCTCTTCCCGTTTCCTCGTAGTAGCCCTCGATGATGCGATGCGCGTAGAAGTTGTATTCGACTACCGGCAAACCTACGCGCCCCGCTACGCGCACGGACTGGATCACGTTCGCGATCTCTTCATCCCGGCCGGGTCTTCCATACAACGTGTTCGGAAATCCCGCGATCATGAGATTCCCTAAGGTGATGCCATTCGCTTTGAGTCGATCCATCATCTCTTTGAGCTGCTCTTCCTGCCAGGGGATCTTTGGTCCTCCGGTCAGTACGTAATTGACGCCGAGTTGCTTGATGCGCCGCGAGCCAGCGTCGTCCACGCCTGTCAGACCGCTGTCACCCAAGCCCAGGCAGATTTTCGGCGTATCTTTTCCTTCTACGCGAGGGCCGGGAATTGCGGCCGCAAAGGTGGAAGGTGCCGGTGTGGACAATGCCGCGACGCCCGCGGCCGCGAGAATTCTTCTACGAGAGAACGTGGCGCTCACAAATCGCCTCCTTGAGGAATCTGATTAGTGTTTCGTTCGGATCGGATCCAGTTTGGCCGAGCCTTCGGTGACGAGAAAAGTCTGACCGGCCGGCACATTTTTCCATTCCTGCTCGGCGCCGCCCGGCCAGCGGATTTGCAGTTTCTCGACCGCAGCGGCCTGCCCCAGACCGAAGTATAACGTCATGTCGTTGTGCGAATAGTAACTGCCGCCGCTCATCACTTCGTCGATTTGCCGGCGTCCGCCTGCCTCCACTGTGACGCGCGCGCCAATCGCGCTACGGTTCGACTTTGTACCGGCCAGGGAAAGCGCAACAAAGTTTTGCCGTGTGCCCTGATTCTTCAGCAGACTGGGAGGCGCATTCATGTTGACAATGACGATCTCGGGCCGGCCGTCGCCATCTACGTCGCCTACTGCCAGGCCGCGCGCAGGCCGAGGCGTATCGAGCGCCGGTCCGGCCTCGCCGCTGATATCCGCAAACTTGCCGTTCCCGAGATTGCGGTACACCAGCGTCTTCTGCAAGTAGCGATCGCCCACCGCGCCGCGATCCACTTCGGGATAAACGTG